>JABJOR010000558.1 GCA_018664265.1 Rhodospirillales bacterium | reverse complement strand
GTAGTCCTTTTTTTTCCAGCCATATGAATAACTCCTACAATTAGTGATTAGAATGTCGTGCACCGCCAGTGCATCAGAAAACCGAGTACCACTATGGACAAGGAGCAAAACAACGTGAAATTCTCGTGCTTTTCTTTTAGCATTCTGCCCTGTCACATGCCGTAAATCCAAGCCGTTTGGCTTCACCCCGCTAATGTACTTCCTTCACTTTAACCTGTTTCTTCGCAACTCTTTATCTTGTTTGTGCTCGGAAGAGGTGATCTTTTGGTACATGTGGACAAGAGCAACTGACGTGTATTATGTGTTTTCAACGTGCTTAGTCTGTGGCTTTTCACAGTAACGGTATAAACAGGTATTGCCTTTATCTAACGCGATGGTTTAGTGAAAAATACTGCCTGTCAGAGCAACTATATCGAAGCACAGTCTATCCGTGTTCGCAGGATATACCTGACAATGCAAGATGCTTTTCGGCTAGTATTTGCCGTCAACCTATACGACATTTCGGGAAAACCAATAACATGGCTTCGATATTTCCATCAAATATTACTCACCTTGCGTTTAAGACGGCGACCAAAGGGGAGCTCAGAACTCTAGCCATTCTCAAGGATAGTTTGCCCGACGATTATACTGTATTCCATAACGTTCATTGGACGGATGAAGGTGAAAAAAACACTCGTTACGGTGAAGTTGACTTTGTCGTTGTCCGGGCTGGAAAAATTGTTGCCATTGAACAAAAAAATGGAACAAGACTTGAACAAACACCTTCAGGACTAACTATTCACTACTTTAATTCCACCAAAAATGTTGGCGACCAGATTCGACGTTCGGTGGAGGCGATTAGAGAGAAATTTAACAAGCTGAACAATGGCGTAAGCCTGAATTTGGACTACTTAATATTCACGCCCGATTATCGGGTTAAAAATGTTAATTCACCAACGCTAGATGACAGCCGTATCGTTCATGCTGGCAGTACAGATACCTTGTCGCGCCGTATCATCAAACTTTTGGACGGCCATCGCGAGATAAAACCAGACGAAACCGAGCTTATACACAGCTTTTTTCAACACGAATTTCATCTTGTTCCTGATATTCACCGCACGCTGGAAACCCAGTCTGCACATTTTGTCAGATCAACTGGCGGGGTAAGCGAAGTTCTATGTAACCTGAAAGGGAATCCTCTTCGCTTGAAGGTATCCGGCACAGCAGGTTGCGGTAAAAGTATAGCAGCGGTCGCGCTCTACACCCAAGCAATCGAAGCTGGTAAACGACCTTTATTTGTTTGTTTTAATCGCACCTTGGCCAATCACATTCGGGCCTCTGTGCCAACAGGTGGCCTAGTGACCACTTTCTACGGCCTTTGTGGAGATTTCGTTTCTGAACGTGGCCATGCAATCGACTTTTCCAATATGTTTACTGATCCAGACTTTTGGCATCAAATACAGGACATTTTGATCGGAGAACGCATACCAAGCCAATGGCTTTTCGACACTGTTATAGTTGATGAGGGACAGGATTTTCAACAAGGCTGGCTGGACATAGTCGAAGTTTTTCAGAAGGACGATAGTGATTTCATTTGGCTGGAGGACCAACTGCAAAATATTTCCTCGACCGAACCTACTGAATTGAAAAACATAGTGACATATGAAGCAAAGACAAATTACCGGTCGCCGGTGGCGATTGCACAATACATTGAAAAAGTTTTGCCATTCAATTTTGATGTTGGGAATGTATTTGCCGGTATGAACGTGGTGGTTCATGGCTTCAAAATACCAAAGGATCAAGCCAGTTTGATCGGTGGCCAAATTGATCGCTTGCTCAAAAAGGGCTTTAAGCTATCAGATATTACGGTGGTTACTTGCAGGGGCATTTCCAGTTCCCCACTTGCTGAATTCAGTCAATTTGGAAACTATTCGGTCAAGAAGTTCACAGGCAATTATGACAGTGCCGGAGAACAAATATACCAAGATGGAGATGTAGTTTTCGACAGCATCTACCGTTTTAAAGGTCAAGAGTCTCCAGCCATTATATTGTGCGACGTTTCTCCGACGGAAGATAAACGGGACCACTGGGAAAAAATACTGTTTTGTGGAATGACCAGGCCAACACTACGATTGGAAATGCTGGTGGATCAGTCATCACCTTGGTATGAAACACTGCGAAGATCTGCCAGTTAATCAAGTCTGTTTGGCTTTCGAACTGACGGTAGAAGGCTAGGTCAAGAGGTTAGAGCCACCAGTGCTGCGGGACGCATTGAGCAAAGCGACTTTCCGCTCCGGCAATGATGTCCTTGATGGGCTATTGGAAGAAGCACAACGACGGTTTCTTGAACCAGCGATACCGAAGCAGCTTAGTATCGGGGTAAGTACCGTCAACAGGGTTTTGGCAGAAGCAAACTGAACTGCAGGAATTAGTTCCTTTTTCGTTTCGCTTAGCGGTTTTTGAAATAGGGGTAAGTCAGAAATGAGCAACCGGTTTCAATTGGAACTACGTAAATGGTATTCATGGGAAATGCATCCTGGGTATGGTGGCTATCCGTACTACTCCCCGATTCGCATTGATGACTTTAGTCCACTTGGAACTGGTGGAAGTCTCTTGCAAATCGAATACTTTAATGCTGCTTACGCTCAAGGTGTTCAGGGCTTTTCCGAAACCGTTAGGGTCCTTGTCAGGGCGAGAGATTACATGGTGGTTTTGAGAGAAGCAGGGAATGAAGTATCGAAGGAGGAACTCCGGACAGGAGTGATAGGGCGAATGAGTCACAATTGGCTTGAGCACCACTTCAGAGGTCTACTATCCAATAAACCACCAACAAAATCTGAAGAATCCGAAGCGGAAATGAAATCCTATTTGGATCGCGTCATTCTAAGAAAATGAGTTGTATTCACCTGAACGCCAATACAAAGAAACTAAAATGAAAACCAGTCAAACACATCCTTTGCAAATTGACACAGTGCGAGCCGGAAACGGTGAAATCGGCCTAACATTTTGTCCCGGCAAGAAGCAGGAAAATTCCTACAGTGGAGCGTGGGACCGGGACTTGGACGTAGACCTTGACGCAGTCAGACAATGGGGTGCTGCCGCCCTCGTTACCCTGATTGAAGATCATGAATTCGTTGACTTGTCCGTAACGGACTTGGGAGAGAAGGCGGAAGGTCGTGGACTGGAATGGCATCATTTGCCGATCAAAGACGTAAATATACCACGGGGTGAATTCCGGGATGCTTGGGCATATTCAGGTCGCCGGCTCAGGTCGCTTCTTCAGGCAGGCAAGAGAATTGTCATTCACTGCAAGGGCGGACTTGGTCGAACCGGGATCGTCGCCGGACGGCTGATGATTGAGCTGGGTCAAACGCCAATTGAGGCAATAGATGCAATCCGAAAAGCCAGACCCGGATCAATCGAAACATCGGAGCAAGAACTGTATGTTCGCCAGCTTTCCAGACGAACAGACTCCGATGATGATACTGACAGGGTATTGGGCTGCATGCTGGGTGGTGCTGTCGGGGACGCTTTCGGCTACG
>JABJOR010000557.1 GCA_018664265.1 Rhodospirillales bacterium | reverse complement strand
GCTGTAGCTTCCGGTGCTCTGGCAAAACAGTCAGCCTTGTTGAACTTAATTACGAAACTGCAAGAAAGCGGCGGGACGTGTCATCTTCTGGGGTTGATGTCACCGGGTGGCGTTCATTCCCATCAGGATCATATGGCAGAACTGGCAAAAATTGTTTCAGCCGCCGGAGTGCCTGTGGCTGTTCATGCATTTCTGGATGGACGGGACACGCCGCCATCCAGTGGTTCTGGGTATGTTGAACGGTTTCTGGATGATATTGCGGAAACCGATAATGCCTCCATCGCGACTGTTTGCGGACGCTTCTATGCGCTGGATCGAGACAACCGCTGGGAACGGGTAAGCAAAGCCTGCGCCGCTATTATGGAAGGTGATGCTGAGCACAACGATCATCCTGTTGATGCCATCAACCAGTCCTATGAAGCTGGAACAACGGATGAATTTATCGAGCCTGTTGTGATTGGTGGCTATGACGGAATGCGTGATGGTGACGGTTTGTTAATGGCGAATTTCAGGGCGGATCGGGCACGGGAAATTCTCTCGGTTCTTGTTGATCCTGACTTTGACGGATATGAGCGTCCGCGCCAAATAGACTTTGCGACTCGTTTGGGAATGGTGGAATATTCAACTGATTTGAACAGGTTCATAGAGTCTATATTTCCACCCGTTGAGCTGTCTAATATCCTGGGTGAAGTTGTTTCGAACGCCGGGCTCAGACAGCTTCGCATTGCTGAAACGGAAAAGTATGCACACGTGACATTCTTCTTCAATGGTGGTCGGGAAGAAGAGTATGCAGGCGAGGATCGAATTCTAGTGCCATCGCCAAAGGTTGCGACTTACGATCTGCAACCGGAAATGTCGGCACCCGAGGTCACGGATAATCTGGTTCGTGTGATTGGTGAAGAGACCTATGATCTGATCATCGTCAATTTTGCCAATGGCGATATGGTTGGCCATACGGGAATTTTATCGGCGGCTTGTAAGGCTGTTCAAACGCTGGATCAGTGTCTGGATCGTCTTGAGCAAGCCGTTAACAATGCCGGAGGCGTCTTAATGATTACGGCCGATCATGGCAATTGTGAAAGCATGGACGATGGCAAGGGTGGACCCCATACGGCGCATACATTGAATATGGTTCCGGTGGTTCTCGCCAATGCGCCGGGAGATGTTCGTGGATTGCATGATGGATCCCTTGCAGATATCGCGCCGACGCTTCTGGAATTGCTTGGGCTGGACCAACCACAAGATATGAGTGGGCGCTCACTCGTTGACAGATAAAATGGTAAAATTACTTCTTTCTTTTGCAGTGTTCATATTGACGCAAGCACCTGTTTTGCATGCACAAGAAAGCTCAGAAGGGGATCAATTGCAGGATGTGGAAAAAGCCCTTGAGCAGGAGTTAAAACAATCCAGTGATCTTGAACAAAAATCTGTATCTCTTGAGCGGGAACTGATCAAGATTAATGCCAAGCTGATTGGCGCGGCGCAAAAAGTTCAAAAACATGAAACCGCTGTTATTGTTCTGGAAGAAAAATTGATTCTTCTGCAATTTGAGGAAGCAGAGAAAGTCAAATTGCTGGCTGAACAACGCGTCCAATTTTCTAAAGTGCTGATGGCGCTTGAGCGGATGGCGCGGTTTCCACCGGAGGCGTTAATAGCCCAACCCGGTGATCCTGCTGATACGGTGCGCAGTGCTATTTTATTGCGCGCTGTTGTACCAGAAATTGAACGCCGTGCTGAGGCCTTGCGTCTACAGATTGAGGGATTAGCGATCTCGCGTGAGAAGATGAAGGCGCAGCGAACGGCGTTGACTGTTGAAGCGGATTTGCTGGAACGTGAAAACAAACAATTAACGGTGTTCTTGCAGAGCAAGAAAAAGCTGAAGGTGCAAACGGACGCTGAAAGCAAGCGTGTAGCATCTCGCGCCAATGAGCTGGCAAAAGAAGCTGAAAGTTTACGCGATCTTTTAATGAAGTTGAGTGCAGAACAGGAGTTCGGTGAGCAGAGTAAAGTGGAAACGGCCTTAACGGTAGCACCGGCAAAACCCGAACTGGATTCGCAAGAAATGGTCACATCGTCCTTGTCAGTTGGTATGCTAAGCGGCATTCCGATCACAAAAAGGCGAGGAGAATTAGCTTTTCCTGTAGTCGGGAAGGTTGTTTCCCGGTATGGCCAGGCCAATGAAAATGGCGTTACAGAGCGTGGAATCAAGGTGTTAACACGACCTTCCGCCCAGGTTATAGCCCCTTATGAGGGGCAAGTTGCCTATGTTGGTGAATTTCGTGGTTACGGCCTGCTCTTGATTATCGAACACAGCGAAGGATACCATACACTTCTTGCTGGTATGGTCCGCATAGACAGTGTTATGGGTCAGAAGGTATTAATTGGTGAACCCGTTGGTGTTATGGGTTCTGAATTGGATGCAAAGCCAGTATTATATGTGGAGTTGCGTCGTGGAGGTAAGCCGATTAATCCGTTATCATGGCTTGCGGCCAGAGGGTGAAGTTCAAGGTAGATAAATCACAAGGTTATTTGGTTTTAATGATTGGGAAGACTATGAAGAAATCTATGTTTAAAGTCGTTGCTGTTACTGCTTTTATATGGGCAGTTATTGCTCCCGTCACATCGGTGCATGCAGATGATAATGCCGCTGCTGATCCCAACACCTATGAATTATTAAATCTGTTCGGAGATGTTCTTGAACGCGTCCGGGCCGATTATGTTGAAGCCCCCACAGATAAAGAACTTATCGAGGCGGCAATTTCCGGCATGCTCAGCTCGCTGGACCCCCATTCCAGCTATATGAACGCCGATAGTTTTGGCGAAATGCAAGTTCAGACCAAAGGTGAATTTGGTGGTCTTGGTATTGAGGTCACCATGGAAAATGGACTGGTTAAGGTGGTCTCTCCCATTGATGACACACCGGCTTTCAGGGCTGGATTGCAAGCTGGCGATTTGATTTCCCACCTTGATGGTGAAGCTGTAATGGGCTTGACCTTGAGTGACGCTGTTGATCGCATGCGTGGTAAGGTTGGTGAAGATATTACGTTGACAGTGCTGCGTCTTGATGAAGAACCATTCGATGTGGTTGTGACCCGCGATATTATTAAAATTCAATCGGTTCGGTCTCATCTTGAAGGCGATATTGGTTATATTCGCATAACCTCATTTTCCCAACAGGCTGATATTGGCGTAAAGCGGGCTCTGGAAAAATTTGAAGAAGAAGTCGGCGATGAACTTGCAGGTATTGTACTGGATTTGCGCAACAATCCGGGCGGTCTTCTGGACCAGGCAATTACTGTATCAGATATTTTCCTGAGCAAGGGCGAGATTGTGTCAACCCGTGGTAAAAATCCGGATGAGTCACAACGCTTTAACTCTCGAACTGGTGATCTTACAAATGGCTTGCCTGTCGTAATTTTGGTTAATGGTGGATCAGCTTCTGCTTCCGAGATTGTTGCCGGCGCCCTGCAGGATCATGGCCGAGCGGTTGTTCTGGGGACCCAAAGCTTTGGGAAAGGGT
>JABJOR010000556.1 GCA_018664265.1 Rhodospirillales bacterium | reverse complement strand
TTTATCTGAATCTTTGCCTGGCCCATCATCTTTTTTGCCAGGCCCTTTGTCCTTATCACCACCTTTTCCTTTACCAGAATGCTCCGGTTCAGGATCAGCATCAGTCTCAACATCAGTATCTGTTGTTTGTGTCGTAATACCATCAATCGTGACACCACGGTTTTGACGATCTGATTCTTCAACACCAGGAACCTCAACAACTGGGGGGTCTTGCGGTGCAAGGTTGTCAACAATCTCTTTTGTCGTTTGCTGACTTCCCGTGTGAAGGGTACCTAGCATCTGATCTTCGGGCTCTGCAGGGTCAGCACCGCCAACAGCATCCTCGCCATCTCCGAGGCTCTCCGGTTCGTCCCCATCGACCAGAACGGTCAGATCATCAAGCGTTTGTTGATCATCATCGTTATCATCTGTAACAATCGGGGTGTTCGGTGTTTCGTCGGCCATAATCTTGCCCTCTGTCAGTCATTAAAAGCGCACAAATTGTACGCATTCATCCAATTTCATAGATAAAGTATATCGCCATTCAGGATGCACCCCACATTAATTCATCGATTTTGCTAAATAAGCTCATCCAGATGCATTTACTTAATACTTGAGAATTTTTATCGCAGCATGTTCATTAAAATAGAGACAAATCAAAATTAATCCCTACATACGTAGTGGAGATAGTAATAATGCCGTGAAATGGAGACGTTCACAGTTGGGCAAGATACAATCAGAGACACTGGCCATATTGAATGCCAATAGTGATTTTTATACTGCCTTTGCCGCTGGATGCGCAAAAAGCATGCAAACCCTGTGGTCACGTGATGAAAACATCACTTGTATACACCCAGGTTGGCCTCCTTTAAGAGGGCAAGACGATGTTATAAGTAGCTGGCAATGTATACTAAGCGCAACTCCGCCTATGGTTGCTTTCAGCAAAGCAACTGTCCACATCCACGGAAACGTTGGTTATGTTGTATGTTGTGAGCATCTTGAGCCTGGAATGTTGATTGCAACAAACATTTTCATCAATGAAGATAACGCTTGGAAAATGGTTCATCATCAAGCGAGCATTGTTCCGCTAAACTGCGACAATGATATCCTGAATGAAATTGATGAATTTGATGGCCCCAGGACCCTTCAATAGCAAAGTGTCTCCCGTTATAAAAATAATTCCATCAAACTGTTTCCATATCATACAAAAATGTTCTATATCTCCCCGCCGCTATGCCAGAAATGGCGATTGAACAAGATATTAACCTTGTAACCCTAGGGGACCTCCAAATTATGGACCATAAAGATATCAATGGCCGTGAAATTGCATCAACTATTCTTGAAGAAGTCCGTGAAAACACTGTTGGCCTTTCTGAAATGGGATGGGCACCCCGATTAATTTCCATTATGATTGGCGATATTCAGGAAGTTCACCTATATGTTCGCAACCAGCGCAGACAAGCTGAACGGTGTGATATTTTATTTGAAGAACGCCTGTTTGATGCTAATGTTTCCCAACCTGAAATTCTCGCAGCTATTCAATCCATGAATGTGGACCCAAGAGTAACCGGGATAATCTTGCAGCGTCCGATCCCTGAGCATCTCTCTATTAAAGCTCTGCAGGAAGCTGTCCATCCTCTGAAAGATGTTGAGGGTATGCACCCAACATCAATTGGCCGTATCGTCTACAACGAAACAGAGCTTGGGCCTTGCACCGCCATCGCCGCTATTGAACTGTTGAAATCCACCGGGCAGAAAATTGAAGGCCTTGAAGTCACTGTTATTGGCCATTCCGAAATTGTTGGAAAACCGATAGCCTTCTTGCTGATGGCAGAGGGCGCAACAGTAACAGTCTGCCACCATATGACCCGCAGCATTTCTGTTCATGCACGCTCTGCCGATGCTGTATTCGTCGCTGTTGGAAAACCGGGGTTGATAATCGGTGATATGATCAAACCAGGATCTGTACTCATTGATATAGGCATCAACCAAATTGAAAATGCTGACGGGACGACATCTGTAGTTGGGGATGCTGACTATGATTCATGTTCAAAAATTGCGGGATGGATCACACCTGTTCCAGGTGGTGTCGGGCCAGTAACTGTATCCATTTTAATGCGGAATGCGATCACTGCAACTCAACGTCAAAAAGCACATTACGAAGCCTTGCTTGGCCAATCGATGGGTACAATCACCTAAAGTATCTTTGATAAATTTGTCAGGTGAGCTTTAAGCGCCTTGGTTATAGGGAACATCTGGCAAACCCAGAACACCCGGTTCAAATACGAACAGGCCGCCTGACAAAGGCGCTTCGGCCAATTCTGTATCAGACATTCCATATCTTGCAGAGGTGATGAAAAGCTGATCAAGCTTCGCTCCGCCAAATGCCAGACTGGTAACAAGGGGCACGGGCATCGCGACAACACGCTCGACTTTTCCATCGGGATCATATCGAGTAACACAACTTCCGCCCCAATGTGCGCTCCAAACAAAACCCTTAGCATCTACACACAGACCATCAGGTACACCGTGCTCAGGATCAACCACAATAAATTCTCGTCGATTTTCTATTTTGGCAGTCTGTAAATCAAAATCAAATGCATAAATCGTGCATTTGCCACTATCTGTAAAATACATTGTTTTATTATCAAGACTCCACCCCATACCATTCGGTATGACAAGTTCCGATAAAACCTTGGAAACATTGTTGTCAGATCCTACACAATACAGAGACCCCGCAGGAAGCACCTCACCCCGATCCAGACTGCCAGCCCAAAAACGGCCTCGACGATCACATTTTCCATCATTGAAACGATTGTTCGGCAGCTTTTCTTCGGGTTTATCAAAAATTTCAATATTGCTTAAATTATCATCAAGCAAAGTCAATCCAGACTCCATAGCAGCAATAAATCCACCATCCGTCCGTTTTACAATATTTCCAACCTCATATATTTGCGGATACGTTTTGCGTGCCCCTGTAGCAGGATCAAAAGACATCACCGTTTTGCCATCAATATCAACCCAATAAAGCATTTGTTCTTCAGAACACCAATAAGGAGATTCACCAAGAATGGCTTCAGCAGGCCACACGCATTCTATAGACGGCTGTTTGTTAATCATATTCATTTTTCAGGCTTATTTTCGTTCGTTACGTGCACGCAAAAGAAACTGGGCCGTAACAAGCAAAATCAGAGAAAATGCAAGAACGATAGTGCCAATTGCGTTTACCTCAGGCGTTATGCCCCGCCGGATAGATGAGAAAACATAAATCGGCAATGTCGTATTTGGACCGGCCACAAAGAATGAAATAATGAAATCATCAAAACTGAAAGTGAAGCTCAGCAGAAAGCCTGCCATAATAGCCGGAAAAATTTGTGGCAATGTGATTTGATAAAAAGTGCGCCATGGCGTTGCGTAAAGATCTGTGGAAGCTTCAATCAAAGCACGGTCCATACCAGCAATTCGAGCACGAACGAGCACAATAACCAAAGACATTGTAAACAGCGTATGAGCCGCAATAACAGACGCATAACCGAGTGACAACTTGGGTGGCTTCACACCTTCAGGCCACATGTCAGCCAGGATAGGATTAACAATATCAAATGCCGTGACCAGGGCGACCAGCGTAGTAATGCCAATCACGATTCCCGGAATAGTGATGGAAATATAGATCAAGCCATCAAACAGTACTCGCATAGGGCCACGCATACGTTGTAAAGCAAGGGCCGCGGCAGTGCCAGTCAAGCTGGACAATGTTGCAGCAGCAAAGGCAATAATCAGGCTGGTAACCAAGGATTCCATAACAAACGGATTTGAAAGAGCCTTGCCATACCACATGGTGGAAAGACCCTGAAAATCCGATGCGTGCCGTCCAGAATTAAAACTGAACAGGACGATAATACCAATAGGTATGTAGAGAAAAAGGTAAACGGCAATAGAATACAGGCGCATAACGTCTTGCTTCTCCAACTACATTAAAGATTGATCGCGGCCATTTTTGCCGCCTAATGTCAATCGCATGTACAGACTGACTGTTACCACCATGATAATCACTAGAGTCACTGCCAGAGCTGAGCCAAAGGGCCAGTTTCGCGATTGCACAAATAAATCTACGAGAGCATTACCGAGGAAGAATATCTTGCCGCCTCCAAGAAATGCAGGAATTAGGAATTCACCCATCAGAAGTATAAATACCAGCATACACCCAGTTGCGACACCGGGCATGGATAGTGGCAGGGTCACCTGCATGAAAGTTCGCCATGGCGTTCCACCCAAATCATTGGACGCTTCAAGCAGGTTCTTATCCAGCTTTTCAAGTGAGACATAAATTGGAAACACCATCAAAGGCAGGTAGCCATATACAATGCCCACGTAGACAGCGAACGGAGTATTTATCATCCGAATGCCTTCAAGGCCTATGAATTCTAATAAAGTCGGAATTCCACGCCCACCAAGAATAAATATCCAGGCATAAGTCCTGATCAGCAAACTGGTCCAGAAAGGAACGATTACTAAAACCAGCAACAATAGACGCCATCGTCGATCAACTTTGACAGCGAGATAATATGCCAATGGATAAGCAATGATCAGACTGAGAAATGTGCCAATGGGTGCGAATGTCAGAGTATTAGTAAAAGCCTTCAACCGGGCAGGTAAATTAGCGTATTGATCAAATGTAAAAGACGCTACATACCCACCAACGGCAGAACGTTCTCCAAAACTGAAAATGACGACGACGATCATAGGCATAACAAGCATGAACAAGAACCACATAGACGTCGGCGTTAACAGTGCCACCGTCAGCCATGATCCTTTTTTGTTATCTGTCATTGTCGTCGCCACTTTCTTTCCAGGGAGAAACGGTTAAGCAGATTTGAAGCGAGCAATCACTTCAGCCCGGATCGGATCAGTCAATGTGTTAGCTGCACCGAATTCCAGTCCATTCATCAGCTTAGCTGCCGGGAACAGGATTTCATTGTCAGCTGTTTCGGCTGGCAGCAAAGCTTCAACCCGAGTATCACCAGTTGCATAACCGTGTGACTCGAATTCAAGAACCTGAACTTTTGGGTCCAACAGATAGTTAATGAAGGCATATGCCGCATCAACGTGTGGAGCATCTTTTGGAATGCAATAGAAATCAGACCAAATTTCGCCACCATCTGACGCGAGGGTGTATTTCATCTCTGGCAGATCTTTATTGAGCTGCAGGCCATCACCATTCCAGCAAATAGACATCCAGGCATCACCACTGCGCATACCTGGCTGATAATCAGAGGTAATAGCAAACAGGTGTGGTTTAGATTCAATTAGCAGTTTTTCTGCCATTTCCAATTCACCCGCATCAACAGAATTGAATGAATGTCCATTGGCGCACAATGCAGCACCGATGGTTGTCAGCTGATAATCATGCACGATTGTATGACCTGAACCTTCGCCCATGGTAAGATCAAAGAAGTCTTTCCAGGATGTAGGGCCATTTTTGAGGTTCTTGGAATTGTAAACAATGCCAGTGGTACCCCAGTTTTTAAGAACAGCATAAACTTTACCATTCACCGTTGCTGGATCGGCAAACATAGGATTCTGACTACTAGGATCATGATTTGGAATACGGGATAAATCGAGCTCTTGAATCAAATCGAGATCAACATAGTTGGAAATGGTATAATTGGTTGGCACAAACACATCCCAACCAGTAGCACCAGCTTGCAATTTCGCCAACATTTCTTCATTAGAACCAAATGCATTGATCTGAATGTTTACGCCCGTATCATTCGTGAAATTTTCAACATTGACCGGGTTGTGATAATTCGGCCACGTGGAAAAGATCAATCGATCACCTAAACTACCCGCTTTTGCACTCTTCGGCATCATTGACGGCATCGCAGAACCTAGAACCGCCGCGGCTGTTCCTAAACCGGTCACACCCATGAAATGACGACGCGATACGGAACCTTTTTCGTAGCGGCGGAATTCCTCCATAAACTTCTTTGCCGTAATTGGCATATTGTCTTTATAACTTTTACTCATTTCTCTCTAGCCTCCATGTTGTTGTTATCCGTAATTGCTTTGTTAATTTGGGCTGTAGCCGACGGATTTACGACTAAGACCAGTTTCTCTTCCGAATTAGTCCCCTAGCGCCAGGGCAATATCATTCATCCAACCAAGTGTAACACTGGCACCAGGCTCAAAGGTCCCACGAATATTTTCAATATGTTTGGGCGAAAGCACCAAAACTTCACCCAGGCCCTCACACTCAACAAGATATTCTGTGTGCTCACCCAAGAAAATTCGGTTTTTTATTTGACCTAGAATTTTGACATCAGCATCAATATTGCCACCGTCAGCCGAACCAATTGATAATAATTCTGGGCGCACTGCGATGCTGGCTTTCCCACCTTTGACAAGTGCAGGAGCACCTTTCGAACCAAAGCCGGAGAATACTTGGCCAGTAGCAGATTTTATGGAATATGAGCCTGCATTTACATCGACGACATCACCTTCAAAGAAATTAGATTTACCAACAAAGTCCGCCACATAGCGACTTACCGGATCATCGTATAAGTCTCGCGGGCTGCCCGTTTGGACAATCCGGCCTTCATTCATAATGCATATCTGGTCACTCATGGAGAGTGCTTCTTCCTGATCATGGGTGACCAGAACAAATGTAATACCGACATCACGTTGCAAGGTTTGAAGTTCAATTTGCATCTCACGGCGCAACTTGCGATCAAGCGCTGCCAGTGGCTCATCAAGCAATAATACAGTTGGATGATTGATAAGTGCACGTGCAAGCGCTACACGCTGCTGCTGTCCGCCTGACATTTCCCAAACCCGACGATTGCCATAGCCTTCAAGACGCACCAGCTCCAGAGTTTCATCCACACGCTTTGCAATTTCTGATTTGGATGGGCGGGGGGCACGTTGTCGAAGGCCATAACCAATATTATCAGCCACATCCATATGCGGAAACAAAGCATATTGTTGAAATACCATATTAACATGGCGTTTGTGCGGAGGAATGCCAACAACGGATTGACCATTAATATAAACGTTACCCTCGGTAGGTTGTTCAAATCCGGCAATCATGCGTAATGACGTTGTTTTTCCGCAACCTGATGGACCAAGAAAACTAAAGAACGCACCACTCTCTACACTCAGATCAACGTTATCTACGGCAGCAACGTTACCAAATCGTTTTGTCACACCGACAAATTGAATATCAGGAACATCGACCTTACTGGCCTGCGCTAATTGAGAGGGATTATGCTCCATTTAGATTGCTCACCACGTTTAGAATTAATGTCATACTGAAAACAAAGTTCCAGCCTCGATCTAACATGGAGAATGCGCTTAAAAGCGGGTGGCGTATATATCCCCCGTGGGATATAAATGAAAAAAGCACCTTGCGAAGGGATACATGAGACAAATGTCAAAAGATAATCGAGAGTCTTTAAAACTGGACACCAAAGCTTGGCATGACCAAATTGCCACACTGATAATTGCCCAGGGCACACCTAAGTTTCCAGAGGTATTGGTTGAGACACTTAAGTGTGTAGTACCCTTTGATTATTCGGTATTTTTTGCTTTTCATGGCCAGGAACGACCGATTTGTCTTTACGATACTTTCACACCCCGCCAGCGCATTGTCATGGTGAGCGATTATCAAGAAGGGCCTTATCTGCTCGATCCGTTTTATTTGGCCTGTCATGAACGTGCACAATCAGGCCTTTATCGTTTACGTGATATAGCACCAGATCGATTTTATCATTCTGAATACTATCGTTCCTACTATCGGCGGACTGGGCTATCCGAAGAAATTTCTTTTATCATCGCACTGCCAGATAACATAGGACTGTCAATATCACTTATGCGTGGAGGTGGCAGTCCTTGCTTCAGCGAACGTGATATAAATAAGTTACGCCGTATTGAGTCTATCGTTTATGCAAATACAGCACTGCACTGGTGTAACCTGGGGCAAGATCGTGATGAAGTCATCGAAACTGATAATCAACTTGCATCTTTCGATTTGCATATTGCCACAGCTTTTGAAAATTTTGGTAGGGCGATGCTGACACCGCGAGAGAGAGAGGTTGTTGGTATGGTCTTACGTGGGCATTCATCAGAATCCATAGGCCGTCACTTCGGGATTTCAACAGGCACCGTTAAAATACACCGCAAGAACATTTACGCAAAACTCGACATCTCATCACAATCTGAGCTGTTCTCACTGTTTATTTCTCATCTATCGAGTAAATCTCCAACGATAGCTTTTCAACCCGACGATATAAGTCAAATAAATCACTGACTATTAAGCTGAACATTTTTATTGGCGTTGTCGAACATGAATCAAGGTTGCAACCTTGTGTTCGAGTTTGCACAAGTTCCGATCAGTGACGCCTATTTCTTCAAGGTGGCGATTTGTATTCATCAAGTATTCAGCATTACTACCAAGATGCCCAACAGCCTTGGATATACGTTCGGCAACAACATCCAAATCAAGTCCACCCCTATAAAAAACACCTTTACGATCAAATATCATAGCCAACGCCATAATCACCTGATCACCACTGTGAACAGGCAACCAACGAGGCTCGTACGTACAAGGTTGGGTTATCATTTCTCGACGCACAATTGAGTCCAATGATTGACGTCGCTTTGACATGGAAATTTCATGAATCACGCCTCGACATGAACCTCCACGTTCCAATCCCATCATCAATCCCGGAACATCACGGGAACCGCGAAATCGTTCGATATGCATGCAAAACGCCCTGTGCCAGCCAAACACCTTCCCCTCTCTGGATCGTTTGACTTCATATTCCGGGTTCCAGATCAATGATCCATAAGCAAAGACCCGAACAGGTTCACTGGAAGGTAATTGCTTCTCTAGCTCGTCAACAACATGGGCATATTCTTCATCGCTAAAGTGCTCCACATCAGGAATGGGCCCAGGATCAATAACATCCTGATGAATGAACTCCAGTAACTCCGGTGTCAGACGCATGAAATACTAATCCAGCCCGATTATCCGGGCATTGTTCCATTGATAATATAGCCCAATGCTTGGACAACCTGTCCAGGTTCACGAGCAACAGCACAAGCTGCAGCGTCAACTTCTTTAAGAGGGTGATCATGTTCCGGTGGGTGAAGCACAATGATCGGTTTTCCAAGAGCACAGGCAAATCCCGCATCAAAAGCAGCGTTCCATTGCTTGAATTTTTCACCAAACCGAACCACGACAACATCGGCCTCTTGCAACAAGGTTCCAGTTCGTATGGAATTTAGCTGCGCTCCTTTTCTGTCATGCCAAAATTTATCCGACTCAGCACCAAAAATCGCAACACCACAATCATCCGAATCCTCATGAACAGTAATCGGGCTGCTCAATTCCACGGGCAAAGACGCTGCCTTAACGCCATCCATTATTTGCTCACGCCAGTCAGAATGAATTTCTCCTGACAAATAAACCTTCCAAATTTTTGAACCCACCTCAATCTCCTAATTTAAAGCTTTTCCAATTGCATCACAGGCACGTAAAACCATCAATTCCTTATCTCCATCTACAGCATCAGGCTGTGATGAAAACTGTGCAACAACCACGCCATTTGCCGGATTTGCATGAACAAACTGGCCATGGATGCCAACACCGAAACAAGGCACATTTCCCTCTCCTGTTACATACCATTTACTCCGGTATCGCATGGACCAATCCGTGTAGTCTTCCGCAAAATCTCCAGCCAGCCATTGCTCACGGCTTCCATTATTCCTGATGTCCGCTATCCATTCAGCTGGAACAATCTGCTTATCTCCACGTTTCCCATCATCACATATGAGTTGCCCGACAAGGGCCAAATCGCGCAAAGTTGCGCAAAATCCACCTGCAGTTCTAGGTGCACCGACATTATCAATACTCATATAGGCATCATACCCGGCTCCCATAGGCTGCCACAGGGTCTCGCTTACAAGGTCGCAATAACGTTGGCCACTTGCCCGTTCAAGGATCCAGCCCAATAAATCTGTAATTGGTGACATATAACTAAAGCGCACCCCATGAGCACCATTGCGTTCTGTCATAGTTTGCAAAAAATCCCGCAAATGCATATCAGGCGGTGTTGATGTGCGTGAATTCCAACCAGCAGATTCGCGATATTGAACAATAGGACCTTCCGTTGCTGTATAATCTTCATCAAAAGCAAGTCCAACAGCCATATCCAAAACATTTCGAACACATGCATCACCAAAGGCCGTATCTGCGATTTCCGGGATATATTTTATAATTTGCGTATCCGGGTCAAGTTTCCCGCGCCCGACAAGAACACCTGCCACGAGGGCTGTTACTGACTTGGTTACAGAAAACAGGATATGCCTGCTCCGGTCTGTCATATTATTGCGATATTCTTCCAGCACGATTCGTCCCTTGTGAAGAACAATCATGCCATCTGCATCTGTCTTTTCAATCATTTGGGAAACAGTAATTTTCTGGTCTCCATGATTAAAGGGTAGATCAACTAAATCAGAGGAGCCCTTTTTAAGGATACGAATATTATTCGTATCATTATATATAGGGGCAGTTTGGGTAATTTCACTGACATGCTGAAAGCCCCACTTGTTAAATGGTGGCTGTCGCCAGTTATCCAGAGTTACCTGATTTTCCGGAGAAGGCGGGAACCCGGTCATAAGTTTCTTTACTGGCATATTACTCTGCTCCAAGTTTAATAGATTTTTTTGATTTTCTCGGTGTAACTAACGCAAGAGCAATCATCATGATAGCAAGAGATATCCATATCCAGAATGAATGTTGTTCTCCAAAGATGATCATGCCCCAAAAAACGCCTGACAATGTAACAACGTATGCAGTCTGACTGGCGAAGACGGGGCCAGCCTCTATAATCAAATATACGAATATTCCATAAGCGAAGGTACTGAAAAAAGCCATGCCTAATATGGAAAACTCTATCGGTCCCCAAGGCCATAAAAGCGGTACAAAAACCCCATCAACAAACATAAATGGTGTCATGATGAGCGTTGCCGCAGTGAACATTCCACCAGCAATAGCAAAAGCGTCCACTCCTTCAGGCATTCTTATGGCAATCAACATATTCTCAATCGTGTAGCAAACGGCAGCCAGAACGCCAGCCATGACCCAAATGCCTGAATCCGGGTCAGGCAAACTTGCCTCTGGACCAACCAGCAAGACAATTGAAGTCATTCCAAATATCACACCCAATGCACGACCCCATGCCAATTTCTCGACACGCAACATGGCAGCAGCGGCAAAAGTCATCAAAGGCACTGTGGCAACAGTAATCGACAAGACACCCGCTGAAATTTTGGATGCTGCATAGAAAAACAGAGTATTGGGGATAGCAGAGCCCAAAATTCCACATAGAGTATAAAAAAGCAGGTACTTGCGATTTATAGGAATTGGACGCCGTTTAAGTATACTAAATGACACAAGTACAATGGCCCCTAACAACGATTGCCAATAGGCAATACCAATTGGATGTCCGCCCCCTTCCGCAGCTATTTTGGCAAGTGAAAACGTCATCCCCCAAACAAGTCCTAATGATAACAAAACAATCCATGAGCGAAATCGTTTAAAAAAACTTGCTGATACCACACCCACAGCCTCGGAATATATATTTGAATCAGCAGTGATAATGCTGTCAGAATCAGCGTTAACGCCTTGTCCTGTATTATTTTCTTCTATTTCATGCATTGCCATAAGCCTGCTAATATGCTGTCATGCGGTTGTGTCTGTGTGTGCCCTGGATAGTTTTTCCAAAGTAACAGACCTAGGGGATGCTCAGGTATCAATATAGGGAAGTCAACAACTTAACGATAGTTTCGATTCCACCAAGACCTAACCAAAGTCAAGGCGTGGAGTAGTCGAGCTATATACTGAGGTATATGTACGTGCGGGAAGTGTGCGTGCAACCTAGCTAACGTGCACTTTGGCCGTTTCGGTTATGTGCAAATATATGGGAGGGATATTTATATGTCCGATACTGATAACACTGATAAAGATAAAGAGCCGATTCCTGGTATGCAGAGTCTGCTTGATAATACATTCCTGCTTCTTTTCATCGGCGTCGCTGTACCATCCGTGATTTACACGATATGGGGCGTCATGGAAGTTGCTAACATTCCTCTGGCACACTGAGATTTAAGGAGAAAATCTAATGGCTATTACACCTCCTGAAAATCGGTTGTGGTGGAAAGAACCTCTACACGGCATCGAGACTATATGGATTACAGTAGGCTTCTTATGGGGCCTATTTATGACTGGCATGATGGTATATTGGCACATGACAGGCGAGCAGAACCTTTCCAATGAAGCATACCGGGTCAATCCGGATACCTATGCAGAAAAGGTAGAAGCCGCAGCAGCGCAATATACCGTTCGTGAAGATGAACAGAGCGGCATTCCGGTGGTTCATCCACCCGCAGGTAGCGACGTTTATATGCTCGCACGTTTGTGGGAATGGTGGCCAATTCTTGAACTTGAAAAAGGTAAAGAATACAGGCTTCACCTGTCCTCTCTCGATTGGTTGCATGGTTTCTCATTGCAGCCAACAAACATCAATCTGCAAATTCACCCGAACTACGAAATGGTTCTCACAATCAAGCCTGAACAAACAGGTGATTTTGGTATCATTTGTAATGAATTTTGCGGTATCGGGCATCATACGATGCTCGGCAAAATGATCATCGTAGAATAGGCAGGAGAAATAAAAATGAGTATGTCTTTATTCCGCACCTGCCCGGATACCGGCCTGAAGGTCCATGGTCCGGCAGAATCACTAATTAAAGCCAATGCCGTTGTGGCTGTGGTATTTTTGGCGCTTGGTGGCCTTTTTGGTCTCCTGGTTGCCCTCACAAGATGGCAAGCAGTTCACTTACTGCCAGCCGACCTGTTCTACCTGGCCCTTACGGCTCACGGCGCAGATATCCTGATTTTCTGGATTATCTTTTTTGAAATTGCCATTCTTTATTTTGCCTCAGCAATTCTTTTGAATTGTCGATTAGCAATGCCAAAAGTTGCATGGTTAGCATTCATTTTGATGCTGGTCGGCGCTTTGATGGCGAACGTTGCTGTTCTTCAGGGCGATTCAAGCGTTATGTTCACATCCTACGTACCAATGAAGGCAGACCATAAATTCTACCTTGGTTTGATCCTGTTTGCTGTTGGTGCTCTGGTTGCTGTGATGGTTTTCTTTGGCACGCTGGTTATCGCCAAAAAAGAACGTACCTATGAAGGTTCGGTTCCATTGGTTACCTTTGGTGCTGTAACGGCTGCTATTATCGCTGTTTACACCATTGCATCCGGTGCAGTTATTCTGGTTCCAACATGGTTGTGGTCAATCGGACTGATTGGTGAAATAGATACACTAACCTACCGTGTTGTTTGGTGGGGCTTCGGTCACTCTTCACAGCAGATTAATGTTGCTGCACAGGTTTCCTGTTGGTACGCAATTGCTGCGATTGTCCTTGGCGCCAAGCCGATGTCAGAAAAAGTAAGCCGTGCAGCTTTCTTCCTCTACATTTGCTTCCTGCTTCTAGCTTCAGCTCACCACTTACTGGTTGATCCTGGTCTCAGTTCTGAATGGAAAGTTGTAAACACTTCTTACGCTCTGTTCCTTGCTGTTCTTGGTTCTTTAATCCACGGCATGAGTGTTCCAGGTGCTATTGAAGTTGCTCAACGCAAAAACGGCTTCACGCAAGGCACGTTTGGATGGCTGCGCAATGCTCCTTGGGGTAACCCGGCCTTCTCAGGCATGTTCCTCAGTGTTGTCTTGTTCGGTGTTCTTGGTGGTATCACTGGTGTTATTATGGGTACTGAGCAAATCAACTTGATCATTCACAACACATTGTATGTACCTGGCCACTTCCATGGCACAGTTGCTGCAGGTACGACACTTGCCTTCATGGCAGTATCCTACCTCGTTGTTCCTTTGATCTTCCGCAAGGAAATCATGTTCAAGAAGATGGCACAGTGGCAGCCTTACATGTTTGGTTTGGGTATCACTGGTCTGTCCGTCTTCATGATGGCCGCTGGCACACTAGGTGTATCACGTCGTCACTGGGACATGGCATTTAGTGATGCTACAATGACCTTTGATTATCCACCTGCTGTATTTATGATTATGGCCCTGAATGGTATTTCAGGCATTATCGCAACAATTGGTGGTGGTATGTTCGTCATCGTTATCGTTGCCTCAGTATTCTTTGGCAAAAAACGTGGCGAAGAGGAAGTCAAAAACAATCCAATCGTACATCAAGGTGGTGGAACCGTTGCTGCTCATGGCAGTGCCGAATCTCTGCACATTCCTGGTACGATTGTCTTGGTATCACTCTTCTTCGGTGCCTTCGTTCTCTACTACTTCATTAACTGGAAGTATCTCTCAGAGATCTGGCCACTGAGCTAACACTGAAAAGAACTTGACCTGGAGGACACCTGATTTCCCTCCCAATACTAAAAAAAGGGTGTCCTCCACTTTCTTTTCAAGACAGAGATAAAAATGGTCAAATTGACAAAAAATTCAATCTACTTAGCAAGGCGCATCATATTTATGAGCGCCTTTGTTTTGATTCTCGGTATACCATCTTATTCCTATTCCCATGGCGAAAAGCCCTTGGATTTTGATGAACGCAAGTCCCTTGCCCTAAGCGAAGCATCCGTTGGACGCGAAATCGGGCGATACTCATTTGTTGATTCAAATAATAAAGTTATTCAATTAGATTCTTTTCTGGGTAAGCCTCTCATCATCAGCTTGATTTATACGAGCTGCAAAGATGTCTGCCCAATGGTTTCCGACTCAATTTCCGACGCTGTTGATTCAGCCAATGACGTTTTTGGCGAGGATTCCTATAATGTCATCACCATCGGTTTTGATGATCGTAATGATACCCCAACACGAATGAACGACTACAAATCCAGTCATGGACTGACCAATGAGAATTGGACTTTTTTATCGGCCGATCATGCCACGATAGACCGATTTGCAGAAAATTCAGGCTTTCTATTTTATAATTCACCAAAAGGGTTTGATCATATGACCAGAACGACCCTTGTTGATTCTGCAGGGCTGATATACCGACATGTCTATGGTGAAACATTTGACCCGCCATTATTAATGGAGCCACTCAAAGATCTTCTTTTTGGGCGAAAGGGTAACGCGACAAGTATTGACGGTATTGTTAATCAAATTCGTTTATTTTGCACAATCTATGATCCAAACTCTGGACGTTACCGCTTTGATATGTCAATTTTCATTGCAGGATCTGCTGGTTTGATGTCAATGGGCCTTACAGGTTTTCTTTTGGTTCGAATGCTCATAGCTTATCGGCGACAATCTAGAAAATCTAAAGGCCAATCTTAAATCTATCATCAGCACCATTTGAACTAAACTACCTTAAAGAATGAAAGAATAATTGTGGAAAGCTTAAGATCACCGCTCCGCTATGGGTTAATGTGGATAGAAGGATGGTTCGATCATATTTTCGGACAAAAGTGGAATCCAACGTATTGTTTGGGGGCTCTTGGGTATTACTACTTCTGGATCGTCTCAATCAGTGGCATCTACGTCTATATATTCTTCGACACCGGAATCCCCGCAGCCTTTCTGTCTGTTGAATACCTGACCAACGAACAGTGGTGGCTTGGTGGCATTATGCGCTCTCTACATCGCTATGCATCTGACGCCATGGTTGCCATGATGGTGCTGCATATCATTCGTGAATTTGCATTTGACCGATATCGAGGAGGCAGATGGTTTTCCTGGATAACTGGCATCCCAATGATCTGGCTTATTATCATAGCAGGCATGACCGGTTACTGGCTTGTATGGGATGTACTTGCCCAATATGTCGGTGAAAGCACAACAGAATTATTAGATTGGATTCCGATTTTCGGCGAACCTATTGCCCGAAACTTCCTGGCACCCAGCCATATTGATGGTCGTTTCTTCACTCTGATGACCTTCACCCATATTTTTGTGCCACTATTTTTACTTTTTGTTATGTGGATACATCTGCAAAGAGTAGCTCATTCCAGAATCAATCCACCACGCGGCCTTGCTATAGGCACATTCATTATGTTGATGGTGCTCAGTCTCGTTGTGCCGGCCACCAGTCAAGGCGTTGCAGATCTCTCCGTAGCGCCTTCCCCTGTCGCACTGGATTGGTTCTATTTATGGGTATTTCCACTGGCAGACATATTTGGCCCAGGAATGGTCTGGGGTGGGTTGTTTATTGGCAGCTTCTTGTTGCTAATTACCCCATGGTTGCCACCTGCAAAGAAAGTTACACCAGCAATTGTTGATCTTGGCAATTGCAACGGCTGTACAAGATGTGCTGTAGATTGCCCATTTAATGCCATAGCAATGGTTAAACGTTCTGATGGTGCAGCCTTTGAACATGAAGCTGTTGTTGATCCAGATGTTTGTGTGGCCTGCGGCATTTGTGTCGGGTCTTGCCCAACAGCAACACCGTTTCGTCGGGCAGGCGACTTGGTCCCGGGCATTGATCTTCCAGACCTGTCTCTGGCTACCATGCGTGAAAAGGTTGATACTGCTACTGCCAAACTTGAAGGCCCCGCACGATTAATGGTCTTTGGATGTGACAAGGCCCTCAAAGTAGATAAATTCCGTGGTAAAGACATAGCAACGATTAGCATGCCGTGTGCTGGCATGCTGCCTCCATCCTTTATCGATTATGTTCTCAGTAAAAAAATGACTGACGGTGTGGTTGTTACAGGTTGCCGTCGTGGAGAATGCCATTATCGATTAGGGCAAATATGGCTCGAAGAAAGATTGGACGGAAATCGTGATCCGCGATTGAGAAAACGTGTGCCACGAGATCGAATTTTACGAAGCTGGGCATCTGCGACTGATGGTCGTTCCTTTGAAAAAAACATAACAAAATTCAAGGGTGATATTGAACTGCTTGGGCCTTACGGCAATGAAAACCCAACGGAAAAAGATGAGGCAGGACAATGAAGCAAATAATGCAATATATTGCCCAAGGCGTCGTTTATGTAGGTTTTGCATGGTTTTTGGCTAGTTTTGCAGCAGGCCCTGATTATGCTCGCATTCCAGAAGGTCAATCTTTGATCAAGTTCAGTTTTGCTCACAGTGCAAAATCTAAAGGCGGTTGTCGTAAGCTGTCACAAGATGAATTAATGGAACTTGCGCCAAATATGCGCAAACCGGAAGTTTGCTCTCGGGAGCGCTTGCCTGTATCTGTTAAACTGTCCATGGACGGCAAGGTTCTTTACGAAGACGATCTCCAACCCACAGGACTGCATAGTGACGGCCCGTCAAAAACATACCAACGAATTGTAATTCCTTCAGGAAATCACACAATTACCGCCTACTTAAAAGATACAGTTCGCGAAGAAGGTTTTGACTACATATCTGAAAAACAGATTAATTTTCTTCCTGGCCAAAGTCTAGCAATAGACTTTACGAGATCCGGTGACGGTTTTATCTTTGAATAATAACATGCAGAAAACAAAAGGATCAGCATGAACACTTCGGCACACATTGAATGGCAAGATGCTTTCGCAACTGGCATTCCTTCAGTTGATTTTGAGCACCAGGAATTAATTAAACTGGTTAATGGGGCTTGCGAAATGATGAATGAGAAAGCCAGTTCAGATCAAATTACAGAATCTTTGGGTGAGGTATTCGCGCATGTTTCTGCACACTTTGCTCTTGAAGAAACCATTATGCGGAAAATGAAGTATGAAGATTATCATGACCATAAAGAAGACCATGAGAACTTATTGGATGATATAAGGGATATTATGGACGATTATGAAGCTGGAGAATTCAGTGATTCTCCTGATGTTTATATCGTTAAACTAAACAACTGGTTTCTTGGACATTTCAGCACAAAAGATGCCAAGCTTCATAGAATGACGCACAAATAGAATTAAAATTATTTTTTGATCGAATGTTTACCCAAAAATCGGTAACCTTTCTTCAGTAATAAATATTAAACGGTATAATAATGGACCAAGACGAATACCGCCTAATTAAAGAGCATGCCCTGTTTAGTGGACTGTCAGATAAAGATGCTGAAAAGCTCCTGCGGGATGCCTCTCCTAGAGACATGCCTAAGGGGTATAGCTTATTCATGCAGGATGACCCTGTTGAATACTTTTATTTCATATTCGATGGTTGGGTGAAAATTTCCCGCGAAACCCTGGAAGGAAATGAAGCCATAATTGGCGTTTTTTCACGCGGTGATACAATCGTTGAAGCAATGGCCTTTATTGGCGGTGACTATCCTGCCAACGCAGAAGTTATTGAAAACGCAAGAATATTGCCTATCAGAACAGCTCCTTTCATTAATTATTTAAAAGAACGCCCGGAAGTTAGCCTCTCCATGCTTTCATCCCTGTCACGGCGAATGCACCTTCTTGTCGGCGAAATTGAAAGTCTGAAAACTCAAACTGCAAGCCAACGTGTTTGCCAGTTTTTGTTAAGACGATGCACTGTCAGAGAAGGCGCAGCCGTTATTGCCCTGCCCTATGATAAAACGGTTATTTCAGGGCGCCTGGGTATACAGCCTGAAAGCCTTTCAAGGATACTCTCAAGGCTTCGGAAGTATGGCATTAAGACTGAACGCGAGCGTGTGATTATCTCTGATGTCGCCTTGCTGGAGCGATATTGCTCTGGAGAGGCCGATCTCAAAGATTTTGCGAAAATTGGGTAACTGGAGCGTTCTATCTGGGCACTGTTATCTAGGTCTTGGGGTTGTCAAAATAGGCCAAAACACCCAGGAAAACAAAACGAAGGCTAGTGCCCATAAACTTCCGGCTACCGAAATCAACATTATATAGTGATCCATAAAAAACACTGGTGCTGAAGCTCGTATCAGCGCCGAAATGCCAATTAACACATATGTTCCAATAATTGGCCATGGTGCATGTAATACGCGCCCTGTATGCCCAAGAGCGGCACGGGACATCACGGCAACTGTCATGCCCCCTGCTCCGCCAATCATTAACAAGTGGTCAGCTACATTTCGCTCTATAGCGCCCCCAAGAATAGAAATAGATTGAACGGCAAGCCCAAGAATGATGAACCCAAACCCCATAAACAAAACCCACACGATCGGCTGATCTAGTATTCTGTGTAACCTCCAGGAAGACATACGGATGAAATTCACCAGAGCCGCAGTTGCGGCCAACATTCCCGCTAATTGACTCTGTGGAGCTACAAGATCTGCCACAGTCATTGCCACGACGCTTAGCAACGCAAGTTTCGTCAACGCTACAGACTGCAATGGAAGCTTTTCATCACCCTTCTTACGCAAGGCATTTGTAGTAAAAGCAGGTATCACACGCCCTCCCAGAATGGTTATCAGCAAAATCACCAGATCAATTGCCAAACGTTGGCCGATTTGAGCTGTCGATTCTGTTACTCCCAACCATTCCAAATGTATTAAGACGTTTGCAACGCATAACCCCGCCATAACAGGCAGGAAAATAAAATTGCGGACAGACCATCCTGCAACCAGTGCCCTGATCACCAATGCGACCAGTACAGGGAAAAAAATGACATCTACAGAAGCAACAAGCACACCAGGAAGTAAGGCAGAAAACCAGTTTACTACACGCCCTAATAGCCATAATCCGCTTAAAACCATTAAGGAGCCACCACTCACAGGGCGGGCTCCTGTCCAGCTG
>JABJOR010000555.1 GCA_018664265.1 Rhodospirillales bacterium | reverse complement strand
GATTTTCAGCGGCCTGTTTTAAATCCGCAGTAGAATCGACAAATGCTGGCGCGTTTCCCGGTCCAACACCAATCGCTGGGTTGGATGAGGAGTAAGCAGCACGAACCATTGCCGTACCACCCGTTGCCAAAATCACATCAGTCTTTTCAGAGCTCATGAATTCTTCAATCAGCGGAACAGTTGGTTTGCGTACAACTTGGATAATACCATCTGGCGCACCAGCTTCAGTCGCTACGGCTGAGAGTGTATCAACCGCATCAATACAACACTCCCGCGCCGCAGGATGAGGTGTGAAAACAATTGCGTTGCGGGTCATCAAAGCCGATAGGACCTTAAAGAAAACGGTGGCAATCGGGTTGGTTGAAGGTGCAAGGGCGAAGACCACACCAGCGGGGCGGGGTAATTCAACAATCTTACGTTCTTCATCAATACGTGGATTGACAAAGTCCCAATCGCGATAGAAATCCAGCAATCCCATGCTGGAGAATTCGTTCTTAAGCTTCTTGTGTTCAACCACACCAAAGCCAGTTTCAGCCACAGCCCATTCTGCATATTCACCAGCCTTGCTGTGTGCAACACGGGCAACGGCTTCGGCAATAGCAAGGGTCTGATCCCGATCATAGCGGTGATAAATTTGAGACGCCCAGCGTGCACGCTCAAGCATGCCATCCACCTGTGCACGCATGGCAGCAGGGGTATCTGAAATATCGACAAGATTTTTTAGGGCTTCAGACATTATGCAACCCTCCTGCTGGAAACACCCATGACTTCGCGTTGGGCGAGGCCAACGGCAACTTCGACTCGACGCAGCATCTCCTCACACATTTCCTGTGTCATTAGGATGCCCGGTTTGAACTGAAGAACACTGGGATCAAGGGTTGAGAAAATTGCCCATACACCGTGTTCATACAGATGCCGCATGACCGGCTTTGCGCCTTCGGGATGATTAAACTCAAGTCCCATGATGACGCCATGCTGCCGAATACCAATGAAGAAATCCGGATACAAAGCACGAATATCATCGAGGCCAGAGCGAACATAATCTGAAATGTAGTTGACCATAGAGGCAACTTCGGGACGCTGGGTAATTTCAAGAACCTTGAGCGCCACAATACAACCAAGCTCTGCACCGCCAGCCGTGGACATATGCGCAAAGCCATCTTCTTTCAACCATTGCCCGGCGCGTTCATTTACCACACAGCATGAAATCGGATACATGCCACCGGTAATACCCTTACCGACCACCATGATGTCCGGTGTAACGCCGTATTTTGTGATGCCCCAAAGCGCACCTGTGCGCATCAACCCGGTTTGAACTTCATCGGCTATATAGAGTGAGTCATACCGTTCACAGAGTTTCTTAACACCCTGAAGGTAACCTTCATGCGGCATCGGAAAACCATAGGTGGCAGGAATCGTTTCCATAATGACGGCCGCCGCATCACGCCCTTTAAGGGCATCTTCCATAGCGTTCAGATCGTTAAACGGTACTTGTACAAATTCATCAAGTACATCTTCGGAAAGGAAGGTCTTTGTAAAACGCTCATCACCAGTCTGAGCAGCCAGACCGGTATGCCCATGGTAGGCCTTGATAATGGAGATAATTTTACGTTTCTTTGTCGCGTTACGGGCTGATTTGATAGCAAGTTCGATCGCTTCAGCGCCACCTGCTCCGTAAATTGTATACTGCAGCCCTTCCGGTGTGCACTCAGCGAGTGTTTCTGCCAGAGCGGTCCGCGCCAATGCAGGGAAGTGATGGTTGCCCATATCAAAGCGCTTGCCTGCAGCGTTCAGGACTTCCAGTAATTCCGGGTTCCTATGGCCGAGATTATAGGTGCCACCGTTGAGATGAACATCAATTAAGCGCTTACCATCCATATCGTAGAGATGGTAATTTTCCCGTCGGTCAATGACGAGGTCCACGCCGACATCTTGCCAGAATTGCGTTTTGTGCGGGTTCCAGAATGTCTTTGAGCGCTCCAGAAACTCTTCTTTTGCCTGACTCATGATTGTTTTGCCCTACTTTGAAATGTTGAGGGAACTGTATCATTAAATATGGCATATGCAACATATTTGTTATATGCCAACTTTTAAAACAGCCAAACAGCATCTTTTATTTTTGATAATTTTATATATTTTCGAAATTAACTAGTTGAATTTGCTGTTTTATTTTAAAATACAATAAAACGTAAAAATATTATGTGTGCTAAAAATTTTTAATCTTTCCACAAAATTTAGTATTTATTCTAAAAATGTGGCATATGCAACTTGCATTAGCTCACTGGACATCTAGAGCAAAATCGATCAAAACTTGATAACGCCAAGTAACCAAAAGGTGTTTCAAGGGTATGTCAGAGAGCAAGAAAGCAAAGCGGCGGGAGCAACTGATTGCCGAGATCACCAAAGATCCCGGAATCCTCATGCGGGACCTCGCGTTAAGGTTTGATGTCTCACGAGAAACGATTCGTCGAGATTTCGATGCATTGCGTGATGATGGTCGATTGCAACGCCGATATGGTGGGGCAGCTTTCCTGCCAAAGGGAAATCCCTTGAGCTTTGAAGCCAGACAGGACAAGTTCCTTCGGGAGCGGCGGGCAATTGTTCGATGTGCACACAACCTGATTGAAGATGAAATGACTCTAATGCTAGGGCCAGGGACAACGGCGCTTTTATTCGCTGAGGAATTGGTCTCAACGAGCAAGCGGTTGACCGTTATTACCAATGGGGTTCAAGAGGCGCTCACGCTTTCTAAAAGTGATAATATCCGTGTAGTTTTGGCCCCCGGCGAGGTGGATCGCCTGGAAGGGTTTGCCTGGGGGCACGAGACAACAGATTTTGTTTCGAAATTCAAATCCGACATGGCAATTTTTTGCGCCGATGGATTGGCAGTCAGTGGTGTGTCAGAAGCGGATTCAAGAACAGTCTGGACCGTGCGAACCATGATTGATCGCTCAACGCAGAAAATGCTGCTGATTGATCACTTCCGTTTTAATGAAACCGGGCTGGAACAAATCTGCTTACTCTCTGATCTGGACATGGTGATCAGTGATCAGGAACCTGATACATCCCTGCTAGACGCACTTAAGGAAAACAATGTGGCGTTTCACAGTGCTTGATTGATTAATACCAGATGAATGTGGCTCGATATCCATTTCAGGACGACCTGATAATGTTTCTTCGATATCGTTGGGGTGACATTCCAGCCCAGGCACGAAATGCTCGAGAAAATGCTGATAATTCTGAATATCCCAGACGGTAAGCTACTTCTGTTACCTGAATTTCGGGGTCTTTCAAGTAATGAACGGCAAGCTCCTGACGCGCGGCGTTTAGAAGGTCTTGATATGTCAGGCCGTATTCGCGCAATCTTTTTTGAAATGAAGCCCCTGAGAGGCCAAGAATATCAGCAATCTCGCTCATTGTCGGTGGGGCATCGCCTAAATTAAGCATAATATGATTGCGAACCATTTCTGCAAAACCAACTGGGTCTATAAGCAGCTCACATCGGGATTTCAAAAATGGTTCGATCACCGAAAACAGATAAGGGTCCTGTGTCGGCATTCTGGCGTCCAGGTCAGAGCGGCGAAATGCAATGGCATTTGTCCGCCTGCCAAAACGGACAGGCGCATTAAACCGTTTCTCATGTTCTGATGGGTGATCCGGAATCGCATGTTCGAACCGAATTTCCAGTGGTGCCCAGTCATCCCCCAGACAGTGCCTGAAAATATTACAGAATATGCCAATGGATAGTTCCGCATCTTGACGACGATTCTCTATATGCTCATCAAGAATTTTATAGGATAGCCATATTATATCACTATCCTGTAATAACCCAAAACTTGTTTTGCTCTGATGCGCTGGAAAATAAACTTCCATATTGCGAAGGGCAGCAGACAGTGTTGGCGAGCTCATTGCCGCATACCCTATGGCGCCAAGTTGATTGGGCTTGAAGGCATCACCAAATTGTAAGCCGAAATTATCATTGCCTGTTTGTTCAGCGGCCTCTTCAAACAAGCGGCAAAAATGTGTCAGGTATAATTCGTTAGCTGGGCCATCCAGATCACGAGTGTTGATATTTGCCCGACCAAGGATGCTATCGGGATCCCCTCCGCAGTTTTGAATCTTGTCAATAACCCCAGAAGCTGCAGACGATAAAACTCGAGAAGGCGCGAACCCTCTTTCATTTCCTGTCGCTGCTTCTGAATTGCTGCTCATAAGTTTTTACATCGTTATCAGAGATTGTTTTGCCAAAAGGCAGATAGGTGGAATGTTCTGTGAACACAAGAGAATGAAGCCAAGCTTCAAACACCATTATTGTCAGAGATGTTAAATCTTTGTTGTTTGCTGTCAAGCGCAACACACTTTAATGCAACAAGCTGCAATGTGACTAACAGTCTGATAATAGAAAACTTACGACAAACTAGGCAACTAGAGAAATTCATACAGGAGACGAAAATGACTATTTCACGTCGGGCATTTAACAAGGGTATCGCCGGTGCCGCAGGATTTGCAGCCATGGGCTCTTTTGGTTCCGCCCAAGCAGCAAGAGACAATGAACTTAATATTTTATGTTGGGAAGGCTACAATTCTGACGAAGTCCTCCAGCCTTTCCGCTCTATGCATTCCGGTGCATCAGTCCGTGCGGAAAGCGGCACATCTGATCCGGACATGATCAACAAGCTTCGCGCGGGTGAAGTGAATGTTTGGGATTTGATCAACCTTAACCAGCCATGGGCACGTGGACAGCTTCTGCCAGAAGGCTTGATCAAGCCGCTGAGCAAAGAACGCTTCATGCCGTATTTCGACAAGATGATGCCTGAATTCCAGGGGCCATATCCATTATCCATGGGGCCTCAGGGTGAACTGATTGGCATGGTCCAGCGCTTTGGTCCATTTAGCTTTGTTGTGAATACAGACAAGATCAGTCGTAAAATGGCAGAAGATCAGGGATATAAACTGTTCCTCGATCCGAAGATGAAAGGCCGTTACGGTGTTCTGACATATGATAACTGGAATATCATTCACATGTGTCTGGCCGGGGATCAAAACCCGTATGAGAAAATGGATGCAGCCGGTCTGGATAAATTCTCTGGTACAGCAAAGGCTATCCTTGGCGGTGCCAAGCTGTTAACAGATGATCTTGTTGCCATGAATACGGCTCTGATCAATGGCGAAATTGATGCATACTTCACCGGGGGCACCTACACAGCGTCTCCTGCTCGTCTCGACGGTGCATCTAATGTTCGTGCCATCACACCAAATTCTGGTCCAGTTGATGGCAAGGGTGGTGTTGTCTGGGTTGAGCTTACGTCTCTCGTGAACAATCCTAATCCTTCCAGCCTTGCTGAAAATTTCCTTGAGTATGTACAAGGTGCGGATGTTTCAAAGGCTGTCAGCTTTACCGAAGGCACCTACAACCCTGTTTCTCAAATGGGTGACCCGAAAGTGTTTGCAAAGTATTCCTCTGAAGAGCTGGATGCTATTCAGTGGGATAGCCTGTCTGAAGAAATGTCACGATCTCTGGATTATGACGTTGTTGCATCTTACGATGAACTCAACACACTCTATAATGCTGCGAAACGTAGCTAAAAATCCTATCTCCCCGGTGGTTTCCACCACCGGGGGGGGCGTTTAAAACTATAGAAATTTATTTATTGAGAACCACTCATGTCTACAGAACCAATTTTACGTTTAAAAAATATTACAAAGAAATTTGGTGATTTTTCAGCGCTTCATCCGATCAATTTGGAAATTCCTGAAGGAGAGTTCCTGACGATTGTAGGCCCATCAGGAAGTGGAAAAACAACTTTAATACGCTTGCTTGTTGGGATGGATGAACCAACAGAAGGTGAGATTTGGCTGCGCGATAAAAGAATAGATCAGGTTCCGGCCAATAAGCGTCCGACATGTATGGTTTTTCAATCATTGGCCCTGTTCCCGCATCGTACAGTGGGGCAGAACATTGAGTTTCCGTTGAAAATCAAAGGCATAACTCCGGCAAAACGTCGTGAACGCGCTATGGAGCTTCTTGATTTATTGCACTTGCCGCAAGACTATTATTCAAAACGAATCAATCAATGCTCCGGCGGTGAAAGGCAGCGTGTAGCACTGGCTCGTGCTCTGGCCTTCGATCCTGAAATCCTCTTCTTCGATGAGCCTCTTTCAGCGCTTGATTACAGGCTGCGCAAGACTCTCGAAAAAGAACTGAAGGACTTGCATAATCGTACGGGCAAGACGTTTGTCTATATTACGCACTCTCTTGAAGAAGCAATGGTCATGTCAGACCGAATAGCCATTATGAAAGCTGGTTGCTTTGAGCAGATAGACATCGCAGAAGAGATTTATGCCAAACCAATCAGTAGTTTTGTCGCCAAGTTTATGGGCGAGGTCAACCTGTTCGAAATAGAGGGTGCTGCCAATAACAATCTACACGGACATGGTGTTGAGATCCATGTTAACGGCGATGCCACCGATT
>JABJOR010000554.1 GCA_018664265.1 Rhodospirillales bacterium | reverse complement strand
CCTCTTCGCCGATGGCCCGAACGCGAACACCGTCTATGAAGTCCTTGACCACGGGCAGGGCAACGCGGATTTCGCGCAATGCTGCTTCGACGTCGACTTCCTTTAAAGCACCACGTTTTTTCAGGCCTTCAAAAATGCCGCTCAGGCGATCTGATAATCCGTCAAACATCCGGTAAATCCGTATTCAGTCGTCAATTCGTATTCAATCCATTTTGCTCTTTACGAACAGTTCGCTTTGCTCAACGACAAACGCGCCAGTGCGCGAAACTCGCGGACCGACGGTGCCCCAAAAGACTAGCCTTACTGGCAATGTGTTGAGCGGCGCGAACATATGAAGACTTTAGAGCTAAGTCAAGCCTGTTGAAGGGGGAATGGAACAAGGAAGATTTGTATATACACTTTTAAAGTGTATATAATGTACTATACATTCTTAAGGTTGTGTTTTATGCTATTGAGAACAAGTAACACCATAAGGATAAAAGGGCGCTATTTATGAAAAGGAATACCCTGGAAGTGATCACTGTTGGCTCTGAGCTAAAAAATCCGTGCGAAGATATATGCGATACAGCGCTTGCCGGGAAGCTTCCACCTGAAATGGAAAACCGTGCTGATGCCCGTGAATTGCGTGAATTCATGCAAATATTCCTGTCTATAGAAGACATTTCTGTTCGCCAACGCATCCTGGAAGAGGTTCGTTTGGCCTCCCAAGAGGTTGATTAGGGTATTTGATCTTATTTTAGATACAAATTTGGATATTTCTGGCAGTTTCAATAGAACTTAAAATCGTGTATACTCCCTGCGAATTTTCAGCAGGAGCTTAACATGCAAAATTCAACATTTAATTTTTCATTCCTGAAACCATGGCGTATAGCCCTGCCGGTTATCGCGGTGGTTTTGTTGTCAATGTCAACCTTATGGCCCCAGACCGTTGTCGGCGGTGGGACGGGGTGGTGCTCTGATTATGAAGGGAACAACTTCCCTTGTTCTGATGATAGCGGCAGCGGCGGCGGCGGTGATTATTATGGCGGTGGCTATGGTGGTGGGTGTGCGGGTGCGGCTTATGACGATACCTACTATGATACTGGTTCCACAAATTATGATCTAAGTGTCGGGGATTATCACTCTGATTATGCAAATGTTGTTTGGGATGGTGAATACTGGCAGGCCGCCGATGGTTATCATTATGTAACGGATGAACCAGATGACTACAGGGTTGCACGCAATATTGGGTCCTATCATTCCGAATATCCAAATGTAGTCTGGGATGGCGATTATTGGACAGCGGCAGATGGATATCAGTATGTTTCCGATGACGTGAACGATTTCAGGGTAGAACGAGTTTATGGCTCCTCTCATCCGGATTATCCCAACATTTCCTGGAATGGTAGCTCATGGGACCCTGCAGACGGTTACTACTGGTCCTCGGATGATCCCGATGACCTCAACGTTTTTTACCGATCTATCGGTTCTGAACACCCGGATTATTCAAACACGTCTTGGAATGGTGACTCGTGGGAGCCGGCTGATGGCTATGTCTGGGCTTCAAATGATACTGATAGTTTCAGCACCGCTTTGCGTGTTGTTGGGGTGGCCCATCCGCTATATCCCAATACACAGTGGAATGGCGAAGAGTGGGAGACAGAAAAAGGCTACATCTGGGTTTCAGAAGACCCCGATGATTTGAGAACCACGCTTCGCCCCGTCGGGGCTGCCCATGCTGATTATCCCAATACATTCTGGAACGGTGACACGTGGGACCCTGCGGCTGGTTATGTCTGGGCATCGGATGATCCTGCTGATCTCAGTGTTATTCCTGAGTCTCAATCAGAGCCCGTGCAGGAAGCTGCTCTTGTCGATACAGAGACTCTGTCTTCTGGCCCAAGCCTGTCTATCAATGACGTGCCATCGCCTTCCGGCTATAAGACAGAAGCCGAGCGGCGTGAGCGATTGGCAAAATTGAGCGATGAGCAGATCGATCGTGAACTGGCGCGAATTCGCAAGATGTTGGTGAAGATGCAGGCTGATTTTGTTGACGATACCGGGGATCTGAAAGATTGGTTGAAAGAAGCACAAACCGCCGAGGATGATGCTCTGAAAGACAGCTTTGGTTTATTGGTTGGTGGTTCTTTGGATAAGTATGCAGATACTTGGGCCAAGTTTCCACGCCTTAAAGCAATTGCCAGCGATGGTCTGGATTACGCTGGTAAACTTGATCAACTTATCAAAATGGGCAGTAACCCAATGGATATTGCCCATCACCGTGAGCTGGTCCGCGACAAGATGATCGAGTTTCATAAAGAGTTGGTTGAATCGGGCGTCGAGACAGTGTCTGAGCAAGGCACGAAAGTTGTTAGCCTGATCAAATTCGGATTTGATTATTCATACCATATGACCCGCTGGGGATTGGCGCTCAATCAAATCCATGCAATCAGCGATAATCTGGATAAACCAAACGGAAAGTTACAGGCCCAATTGGCAATCAAGGAGCTTCAGGAAGACCTGTTTGCTGAAAAAGGCCGCCGTATAGTCAATGCACAATAATGGAAGGTGTAGAAAGAGACGCTCTATTGAAAAAAATAATGAAGGGGGAAGGTAAGCCTTCCCCCTTAAGTTTGTTCTGCGACAGGTAAAACGTCAGTTTTGCATTGCTTCGTGCTCTTTTCGCATCCTGTCTGCTTCTTCTAGAATGTTGTTAACCGCTGTATTTAGAGGTGCCCAACCGTACCAGTGCATATAGTCGTTGCTGGCATGGAAGGCTCCCTGGAAGGCACGTTGCCTGTATTCGAGCATGATCATGTAGAGTTCCTGCTCGATGGACGTTTTGGCATCGTAATATTGCAGCAAGTCAGGAGCGTATTCCCAACCCTCTGGTTTTTCCAGAATTCCATCTTTGTACAGTCCTTGCACAGCACTAATAGCCTTGGCAAAAACATGGTCTGCTTCCTTAATGACCTGATCTGATGCAACAAAGTGTGATGTTACAAAATCCTTGGCATGGCATTCGTTGCAGACCTTTTTCATTTTACTGCGAATTTGATTGAACTCTTCAGGGCCGCGAGCGGCTTTTCCCTGAACCACAATCTCGACAAACCGTGCAGTAGGTTGAAGACTGGCGTCAAGAACTCCGGCAGCCTGCAGGATCAAGGCTCGATCAAATGTCCATTGTGGGTCATCATCAAGGTCCATAAAATTTCCAGATGGCAGGGCT
>JABJOR010000553.1 GCA_018664265.1 Rhodospirillales bacterium | reverse complement strand
ATCTTTTCATCGGTGGTTAGAAAATGTGCCACAATTACCGTAAATAGTGGTGTGGTTGCATTAAAGATCGAGGCAAGGCCCGAGGCGATATAGAACTGGCCCCAGATTATCAGCGTAAACGGGATGACGTTGTTCAGGAAGCCCATGCAGAAAAAAGCGCTCCAGACCTGTTTTGATACGGGCATTTTTTGTCCCATGATACGCACGACCAGGTTCAGGATTATGGCGGCAAATCCGACACGGCATACAACGATCGTGAATGTGGGTAATTCCTTGACCGCGACTGCGCCAAAGAAGAACGACCCACCCCATAATAGAGACAGAGCTATCAACATACCCCATTCAACGAGGGACATTGAATTGTTTATAGGGATACCAGTGTGTGTAATTTTAACCATCGGATGTTTTCGCCTGTGAATTGATTGATGAAAGCCTTAGATCATATACTTGGGAATGAAGGCTATCCGTTTCTTGCTTTATAATTCAGGTTTACGCTGCGTGTTCCGATGTAAGCGCGAGTATTTTATCGACAGTATGCCCATCGTCACTCAGGGGGACTTCGATAAATGAGAAAACCTTCTCCTCTACTTCCCGCCATTTCAGGGGGCCGGTGCATAGGGTGATAAGTTGGTTGCGGGCCATTTTGGTGCCCAGTTTAAAGTCTTCCAGTGAGAACACTCCCTCTTCAGCTTCACTCATTTTTTTGCCTGTGAGGTCTGTATCATACAGAGTTGTAACGTTGGAGCCCCAAAGCCTGTACACAGAATCAAAAGGCTCTATGGATATAATATCCTCCACGGTCATCCAGCCATACCACTTGGCGAAATCTTCAATTTGGAAATCACGCCATGCCGGTAGGCTATCGCCCTTGCGCTTGCTATCCCACAATTGCTTGAAGGATTCGAATTGGCGAAATTCAGATGCAGGTGTGTTCTTGCGAAACGTTTCATAAGTCCAGTGATTTGGTTCTAAGCTTTGATTCACTGTAGATTTATCCCTTTATAGCCCGTTCCAGAAATGAATTAAATTCCCATAGTAATGATCGAACATTAGAATGGAAACCTAATGTTAAATTCAAATCATCATTTAACGATCGACCTTTGTGGAAAGGATAATCGAAGACTGGGTGTCCTCAACACCTTCGAGATTGCCGATTTTATCAATAGTGGTGTCTAGTGCTTCAACAGATTGAGCAGAGATTACAGCAGCAAGGTCAAATACGCCACTGATGGAAAACAGCGATGCAAGATTTGTTATCTTTGTTAGGGAAGCCTCTATTTTTGCTCGGTTGAATGGTGGAGACTTGATCATGACAAGTGCACGGACCTCGGTTTTTGCGAAGGCTGCAGACAGACGTACACTGTAACCCTTGATAATTTCGGACCGTTCCAGTTTATCCAATCGTGCCTGGGCGGCGGTTCGCGAGACATGAAGCCGCCGGGCCAGCTCCGAGACTGACATGCGTCCGTTTTCGCGGAGCAGGGCGATCATGTGTTCATCTTTATCCGTAGTAGTCATTTTATATATTTTCTAGTTAATATCACTAGTATAGTAGCAAAATAAACTATTTTGTCTATTTATTTTATCAGGGTTATCCGGTCAAATGCGGCACAATTAAACTGTTGCGTTAGAAATGGAGATACCCGATGAGTTTTAAAAATATTGCCGTTCTTGGTCTTGGTAAAGTTGGCGCGTTGGCCGCGACTCTTTTGCATGAGGCCGATTTTGATGTTACAGGGTTTGATAATCGCGATCTAGCCCGCGAACATCCATTTGCGACCCAGCGTCTTGATGCCTCATCTGTCGAGGCTTTGAGTGAAACGTTGAAGCCATTTGAGGCCGTGCTTTCGTGCTTGCCTTATCATCTCAATATTGATCTTGCGACGGCAGCCCATGGATTGGGCATTCATTATTTTGATCTTACTGAAGACGTGCCGACCACAAAGGCAATTCTTGAATTGAGCAAATCGTCAAAGGGTTTGATGGCTCCGCAGTGCGGACTTGCGCCGGGCTTTATCGGTATTGTCGGCGCCTATCTGGCGGAACAGTTTGAAGCTGTTCGATCCATCAAGCTGCGTGTCGGGGCATTGCCGCAAAACCCGACCGGGCATTTGGGTTATGCCTTTAACTGGTCACCGGAAGGGGTGGTCAATGAATACCTGAATGATTGTGAAGTCATTGAGGAAGGCCAAGTCAAACAGGTCTCTCCCATGGAATGGATTGAGACTATTTATATAGACGGCAAGAAGCTGGAAGCTTTCACCACATCCGGTGGACTTGGTACTATGTGCGAGACCTATCTTGGGAAGGTCGAAAACCTTGATTACAAAACCATGCGTTATCCAGGCCACGTAGATTTGATGAACTTCTTTTTCCATGAGCTTTTGATGCGCGAAAACCGTGCGGAAGCCGGGCAGATTTTGACCAATGCCAAGCCACCGGTTGATGATGATGTGGTTTACGTCCATGCTTCTGCCGAAGGCAAGACAGAGGGTCGTCTGGAGCGTAAAGAATTCGTGAGGGCGTACTATCCAATAGAAGTTGCTGGCTCCATGCGCACAGCTATTGCCTGGACAACGTCAGCTTCCGTTTGCGCCATTATAGAGATGGCCCGTGCAGGCGCACTGCCATCTCACGGGTTCCTCAAGCAAGAAGATATTTCGCTGGATGCATTCTTGAAAACAAAGAATGGTGCGCTTTATCAGGGGGCTTAATTGACCGGGCTTTACCCGAATTTCCCATCTTGAAAGATGTTGAATGGTTTTAAAACTGTGTGTGCTCTGTTATTGTCCGGGATAGCTATACCAAGGGCGAACGGGAGAGTTTTGAGACTATGGATTCCATTAGCAAGCTTAGAGACGGATTTCGCAATTTCCGGGAAGGCAAATTTCAAGAGCAACGCGTTGTTTATGAAAACCTGGTTGATGAAGGCCAAAAGCCTAAAATAGCGCTGGTAGCCTGTTCAGACTCACGCGTTGACCCCGCCATGTTGTTGCAGGCTGATCCGGGGGATCTTTTTGTTATTCGAAACGTCGCCAATCTGGTGCCGCCGCACGAAATTGAAGGCAGCTATCATGGCACAAGTGCAGCTCTGGAATATGCCGTGTTGCATTTGGAAGTAGAGCATTTGATTGTTCTGGGCCATGCCCACTGTGGCGGCGTACGAACGCTGTTTAATGAGCAGCCCGCGAGTGCCGAGGGTAACTATTTTATTAAACCCTGGATGAATTTGGTGAAGTCAGCACATTTGCGTGTTGAAGGCACTATGCCGGATGCTTCTGATGAAATGAAGGCCCGGGTTTGTGAACAAAGTGCTGTTCTGGTCTCGTTGGAAAATCTGATGACGTTCCCCTGCATACGCCAAAAAGTCGGCAATAGAGAATTGAGTCTGCATGGCTGGCATGTCGATATTCGATCTTGCACTTTGCAGGTTTATGACCCTGTAAACCAGAATTTTGAAGCCATAGAATAATCGCAATCCTCGCTTAAATTAGCCCGTATCGTCCCTCAGGGGTATTGCGCTGGCCTAGTGATTCTCTGTATCTGGACCTACACTTTGGGGGGCGATGTTATTATTGCCTTTCTTACGATCATTTTTTCTTATCAAACGGGAGTATCTGTCATGCTTATCGGCGTGCCAAAGGAAATCAAAAATCATGAATATCGCGTCGGTCTGGTTCCTGCCAGCGTTCGCGAACTTATTGGAAACGGTCATAAAGTTATTGTTGAAACCAAAGCAGGCGGTGGCATTGGCTTTAGTGATGCTGACTATAAAGCAGCTGGCGCCAGAATCATTGGCACGGCCAAGGATGTTTTCAAGAAAGCTGACATGATCGTCAAGGTCAAGGAACCTCAGGCGGGTGAATGCAAGATGCTTCGTGAAGGCCAGATTCTTTATACCTACCTGCACCTGGCTCCGGATCCCGCGCAAACCAAAGCGCTGGTAAAAAGCGGCTGTGTTGCTATCGCTTATGAAACAGTTACATCACCACATGGAGGCCTGCCACTGCTCGCCCCGATGTCACAGGTTGCTGGTCGTATGTCCATGCAGGCTGCTGCACATTGCCTGGAAAAAGCCCAGGGCGGAAGCGGCGTTCTTCTCGGCGGCGTTCCTGGTGTTGAGCCCGGCAAAGTCGTTATTCTTGGCGGTGGTGTTGTTGGCTCAAACGCAGCCATGATGGCTATCGGCCTTGGTGCAGACGTCTCTATCCTGGACCGTAACAACATGGTTCTCGATAATCTGTGTAACCGTTTTGGTGCTACTGCTAAAACAGTCTATTCCACCAACGATGCTGTAGAGCGTCTTTGCCTCGAAGCTGATGTTGTTATCGGCGGCGTGTTGATCCCAGGTGCTGCTGCACCGAAACTGGTCAGTAAAGACTTGATTAAACGCATGAAGCCCGGCTCTGTTGTTGTTGACGTTGCCATCGATCAGGGCGGTTGCTTTGAAACTGCGAAGGCGACAACGCACGCAAAACCAACTTACGTTGTTGATGATGTTGTACACTATTGTGTTGCCAACATGCCAGGTGGTGTTGCAAGAACTTCAACGTTCGCGCTGAATAATGCCACTTTGCCATTCGCTGTTGCTCTTGCTAACAAGGGTTACAAGCAGGCACTGGCCGACGATCCGCATCTTTGCATGGGTCTGAACGTTCACCATGGCAAGATCACCAACGAGCCAGTTGCTCACGATCTTGGTTATGATTACGTCCCGCCGAAAGATGCTATGGCATAAGACGCCTGTCTAAAGATTTAGACAAAATTTCTTTCTAAAGAGTCGGGGATCAATTTGGTCTCCGGCTTTTT
>JABJOR010000552.1 GCA_018664265.1 Rhodospirillales bacterium | reverse complement strand
GAGGCGATGTCATCGTACAATTTAATCAAAGTAAGGTATGGTTACCCACACAGCTTGGTAAATTATATGGAGCGGCTCGTGAAGCTGGTCGAAAAAGCGTTCTCATGCTTGTTCTACGAAACAGCGGGTTTGTTTATGTAGTCTTGCCTGTTCGCTAGCTTTTTTGGCGTGCTTGCTCAATCAGATCTTTCATCGCATCGATATCAATGGCTCCCGGAATTAATTCGTCGCCAATAATAAAGCCGGGTGTGCCGTTGATGTTTAAAAGCCTGGATAATTTAACGGTCCGCGAAATAGCTTCATCGACACTTTCAGATTTCATTTCCTGCTTTAGGATTTCCGTATCAATTGCAGTGGCTGCTGCATACTCATATACCTTTGACTCTGTGATTGATCCACGACTTGTAATTAGTTTCGTATGAAATTCTAGATACTTTTCTGGCCAGTTAATCCAGATAGCAAGTGATGCACGTGATGCCAGAACAGAATCTTCACCCAAGATTGGTAATTCCTTGAAGACGATGCGGAGATCATCGTCACTTTCTAGAAGCTCCTGTAGTGCTGGGAAAACACGTTTGCAATACCCGCAACGATAATCAAAGAACTCAACGATAGTTACGCTTCCATTCGGATTGCCCGCGTATGGTGATAACGGATCATTGTATATAGCTTCACTTGCCAGAGTCAGGTGTTCACGAACGCTTTCTTGTTCTGCCCGCTCTTCTTTGTTTCTAAGTTTTTCAACGGCTTGAAGGATAACTTCAGGATTATCCATTAGATAATCATATATGACGCCTTCGATTTCCTTGCGTTGTTCCAAGTTAAGATCATCACCAGCATATGCAAAATTTTGTGAGACAAGCGTCAATACAAACAAGACTGTAATGCAGAAGATAGATTGCATTAAACGAGAAGTTCTACAAAATAGGCTGGTCATTTGTTGTTTCCTGATGTTCCGTGATTTTAGGCATAATGCCTCATGAGGATATTCTGGGCAAGGCATCATAGACAAGTGTTCACTACAATTTGATTGCTTTGTTTTACCGAAAAAGTTTGATCTCTGAGAAGTATGCAGGAGAGCCCTCCTGAAGATCTTTTGCGACCAATGCAATGAAAACAATCTTTGATTTGGTTAAATCTTCTCCAGGCCAGGAACGGGCATAAAGGTTTGAAAGGTCAATGCTTTCACGCCACCATTGTCTGGCGTTTTCTGACCCACCCCGCGCTACATATGTAACTGCATTTGCAGATAATACGGGGTGAGGCATAAGATGGCCCCTCTCCAGGGCAAATTTCGACCACTGGATGGAAATGATTCTATTAGCTGCGGGTGTTCCTTTTATATGTGGGGCCATGGAAGGAGAGTATTCATTGGGCGAACCTTCTGGCGCTATAATGCCAACCATCAAAGATACCCCGTGATAGGGAGTGTCGTGATCTGCCATATTCCAGGACCAGTCGAGATAGGGAGTTGCCATTAAGTTGGCTTCTATTGGGCGAACAATCGAAAAATTGCTTCCTGTCGAGGAAAATTTGAGGATCGGTATTGATTCGTGTTGTGTTAGAATCAATGAAGCAGGCGGTGGGTCGCCAAGGATGACCATGCGACCGCTTTCAAGGGCATGGGTAAATGATTCATCTGGTTTCAAGATTGTGAGAGTTCCGTCTGGGCCAACAGCAGAAATAACAGCTGGTTGAGAACAGCCGTAGATAGCCAGAATGAAACTGCCAATTATAAAAAATGAAATGAGGCGGGAAAACTTCTTAACTTGGCTCATTTTATAGCCTTGGCTGCTGCGGCAATATCTTGAGCATGTAACCATTCTTTTGTGTCTTTTTTGAAAAGAGGTTCTGCGTGCTCGGCATGCTTGAGAGCTTCATCAATATGTTTTTTTAGAAGGGCCTCTTCGGCCAAAGCTAAATGATAACGTCCCATCTTGTTTTGGCGGCCGTATGCTATGGCCAGTTGTCTCCATGCGAAGGATGAGTTACGCTTTAATTTAAGACTGCTTTGCAGGTTTTTTTCAGCACTTTCCAAAAGATTTTCGCGCTCACTGGCCAGTTGGGCTTGCCCCAATTCCAGATACAGAACATCCGATGGGGGGGCTAGATCTACAGCTCGTTGGTAATTGGCAATAGCATCAAGAACATGCCCATGTTCAAAAAGCATTTGAGCTTTCAACTCGTAAAAATAAGGATCATCAGGATAGTCAGTGAGCAATTCGTCAATCAAAATTACAGCCTTCTTTAAATCAGGCAGGCGATAATAGGCAAATGCTCGTGCATATCGCGCCCAGACAGAATCATCGCTCTCCGGGTAATGTTGCAAAACAATGGCTAATGGAGATGAGAATGCAATTATTTTGGCGCGGATGCGTTCATGCTGGATTTGAAGCGCTTCAGGATAGGGGGTATCTGTGTAGGTTGATTTTCGTAGGTGCTCTTCAATAGTCGCCACCCGTTCCCGGCTCAAAGGGTGTGTTAGCAGATAGGGGTCTTGCCTGGAAGCACTAAGGAGTTCCTGGTTTTCAATAAGTTTCATAAATTCAGATAACCCACGGGCTGATTGACCTGTATCTTCCAGTATTCGTAAAGCTGCATGATCTGCAGAAGATTCCTGGGTTCGGCTGAATTTTAAAAAAGAGCGTATACCCAGTTGAGGGTTACCGGCCGTTGATGCTGTGGCAATATCACTTCTTCCGGCAAGAATACCGGCACCAACACCAATTAAAGTGGTGATTAGGTCCATTGTCTTGGCATTATCAATGGCTTGAGCTGAGCGTAAAAGGTGGCCCCCGGCTATATGTCCAGTTTCGTGAGCTATGACCCCGATAACTTGCCCCACTTGTTTAGCTGTGCTTAATAATCCGGTATGGATGAAAATATTTTGTCCACCACTGACAAATGCATTCAATTTAGGGTTCATAACCAAATGAATACGAACAGCGTCAGGATCCAGCCCTGCAGCCTTGAAAAGGGGCTTTGCATAGCTTTCTATAATATTTTCTGTTTCAGCATCCCTGACTAGTGATATCGTATTGGCAGACAAGGCTGATTCGGGCCAAAATAAGATAACGACATATAAAACAACAGGTGCCAACGGTAAGAATATGGATTTAAGCAAAATATCAAAGATCCTTCCTCAATTCGGGAAGCGTAAAGTGCATCAGCAAGTTCGTCAATTTGTACTGTCAGGTATATTGGCGGGAATGGTTGCCGGGTGTTCCATGTTGGGTGGTGGTGATGATACAGAACGAGGAACGGCTGGCTATGTAGAAGGCTTCCTGGGTGGTGTTTCCGCAGATGAGCCGCGAGCGGCCCTGGTTGGTAGAGAGATTTTATCTGCCGGAGGTTCCGCTACTGACGCAGCTGTTGGGATGTATTTTACTTTATCAGTAACAATGCCATCTACGGCCAGCCTTGGCGGGGGTGGTGTTTGTGTCGTTCATGATTCTGTTAGTGGAGATACAAAATCTCTAAATTTCTTGGCTCGTGTCCCCAAAAGCATTCCCGGAACTGCGACTCGCCCCAGTGCCATACCGGGAAATCCACGTGGCTTTTTCGCTTTGCACGCAAAGTATGGCTTTCTTCGCTGGGAGCAACTGGTTGCACCAGCCGCAAACCTGGCACGCTTTGGAACACCTGTTTCGAGGGCTTTGTCTCATGATTTGATGGCCGCTCATGATGCTCTTGCCGCTGATTCTGCATTCTCAGAAATATTTGAAGGTAATCAATCGGGTAAATTGATTTCAGAAGGCGGGATGTTAACACAGCTCGATCTGTCTACGATCCTTAGTGTTTTATCATCCAATGGCCCGGGTGATTTTTATAATGGAAAGACATCAATTCATTTGGTTGATGCTGTTGAGCGTGCTGGTGGTTCATTAGATTTGGCTGATTTGCGTGAGTATCGACCTTATTGGGAGGACACCATTCGGGTTCCTTACGGCGATCACACCATGCATTTTCCTTCCCCCCCGGCGTCAGCAGGTATAGTTGCAGCTTCGATGTTCCATATGTTGGCTAATCAAGATTTGTATTTTGATGCAGATGGCGTTGTTGAACTTGCCCATGCAATGTCTGAAACAGCGATGTTTGCCTATGCGGATCGGGCGCGCTGGATGCTTGATTCTGGGGAAACACGCTGGTCTCGAGAAGAGCTGTCTGATATGTCACGGATAGAAACTGATTTGGATAAATTTTCGTTTGAAAACCATAATCCTGCGGCCAGTTTGACCCAGACTCCAACTAAACGCTCCGAAGACCCATCTGGCACAAGTTTCGTTGCCGTGGACAATAGTGGTGGTGCAGTGGCATGTTCTTTGACCATGAACAATTTATTTGGAACGGGCAGAATTGCACCGGGGACAGGTATTGTTCTGGCAACTGTACCGGATGACAAAAATCGCGGCCCCATCTCGCTTGTGCCAATGATTATGGATAATCCGAATTCAAATAAATTTTTCTGGGCCGGGGCTTCCAGTGGCGGTGCAGCGGCTCCTACATCTCTGGTAAATGTAGCCGCTCACGCTATTTTGGGGAATCGATCGCTGAGCAGTGCTGTTGAGGAAAAACGAATTCATCATAGTGGCTACCCAGACACTACATATTATGAAGACGGACTTGAACAATGGATTGTTGATGGCTTGACCAGCCGAGGAAACTCGACTGAGGGGGTGTCATCAATGGGACTGGTTAATGCTGTATATTGTTTTAAGGGCCTTCCTGAGTATCCCGAATCATGCGAGGCCGTCGCTGACCCACGAGGATATGGACTTTCTGCCTCGGCTGAGTAGTCAGGGTGAAATATTAAGGGGAAACAGATGACGCTCAAGGTTGCCAAGCGTGGCAATGTCCCGCCTTTCATCGTTATGGATGTTATGCGTGCAGCTGATGAACGGGAAGCTGCTGGTGAGGATGTCTTGCATCTTGAAGTCGGCCAGCCCGGAACCAGTGCGCCGGAAGCAGTAATCAAAGCCGCTGAATTGGCATTGCGAGAGGATAATATAGGTTACACTGTCGCTTTGGGCATTCCGAAACTGCGTGAGAGAATATCGCGTCATTATCAAAATTTTTACGGACTTACGGTCAGCCCAGATAATATAGCCGTAACAGGTGGTTCGTCCTGTGGATTTATATTGGCGTTTTTGGCGGCTTTTGATGCGGGAGACCGTGTTGCGCTGGCAAGTCCGGGATACCCGGCTTATCGCAATATTTTGCTCGGTGTCGGAGTGGAGGTTATTGATATCCCCGTAGGGCCGGATACAAATTTCCAGCCAACCCCGGACGAGCTAGATTCAATTGAAGGAGAAATTGACGGGTTGATTATTGCAAGCCCTTCGAATCCAGCCGGAACCATGATTAGCTCAAACAAATTGCAATATCTTGTTGAGCATTGCAGGGATCGAGGGATCAGATTGATTTCAGATGAAATTTATCATGGGCTTACCTATGAACAAGAAGCAACAAGCGCACTTTCATTCACCAATGATGCAATAATTATTAATAGCTTCTCCAAGTATTTTTCCATGACAGGCTGGCGACTTGGGTGGATGATAGTTCCTGATGCTCTTTTGCGCGCTGTAGAGTGCCTGGCTCAGAATTTGTTTATATCACCGCCAACATTATCTCAGTTAGCGGCTGTTGCTGCTTTTGATTGTACGCAAGAGATCAATAATAATATCAACCGCTATACCGATAATCGTAAGCTCTTGCTTGAAGAACTGCCAAAAGCCGGCTTCAACAAACTCGCCTCTGCCGATGGCGGGTTTTATATCTATGCTGATATTAGTGAGATGAGTGAAGACAGTGATGATTTTTGTAAAAGAATGCTGGCTGAGACTGGTGTAGCTGCAACACCCGGTATCGATTTCGATCCCACAAGGGGGCATCGCTACGTAAGGTTTTCTTTTGCTGGTACAACCCAGGACATGGCCGAAGCTGCTAGACGCTTGAATGTTTGGTTGAAATAAAAAACGGCGGGAAGAACCCGCCGCTTTTCGTAACTTATCAAATCAAAATGATCAGGAAGATCGACGCCACCAACCACGCTTGGTTGGTTTGGGATCGCTTTCTTTTTCCTTATCTTCGCCACCGACCACAACAACCGTGGTTTTAGCCTGGGCCGGATCAATTTCAACTGCTTTATTTGTATCTATAACTGAAACAGGGTCTGGAGAAGGCGCTGAAGTTTGCTCAGGTGTTGATACTGGTGCCGATGTCGGCGCCGGTGCATCTACACTCTCAACCACTGGAGCATCAGCCGTTTTGTTCGCTCTTGGAGAACGACGTGGTGTGCGGTTGCGTGGTTTCTTCTCTTTTTCCTCTGTTGGTTTTTTAGAGGATTCCTCACTTGATTTGTCTGCTATAGCGTTGTCATCATTGCTGGCAACGGTATTTGAAGAAGATTCATCCAGTGATTCGCCTGCTGTTTCTTCTGTGGTGTTTTCAAAGTCCTTGCGGGTCCGGCGACGTCCGCCACGTTTGCCACGGCGTCGTTTTTTGGCAACACCATCTTCACCACCTGTATCAGACTTTTCTGAAACATCAGGCGTTCTGGAACCCTCGCCAGATTCTCCTGCTGAATCAGAAGTTGTGTTTGGTTCGGCTTGTGCAGAAGCCTCATTGTTTCCATTTGTATCGGCGTTGTTTTCTGGTGAGCCACGCCCACGTTTTCTGGTGCGCCGACGGCGTTTTTTGCGCGGCTGCTCTCCTTCCGTCACTGTTTCTTCTTCATT
>JABJOR010000551.1 GCA_018664265.1 Rhodospirillales bacterium | reverse complement strand
CGGATCATTTTGCCACCTGGGCCGATGATTTCGCGGATTTTATCCTTGTTGACAACCAGCGATGTAATGCGTGGTGCATTGTCGCTGACGCCGTCACGGGACGCAGAAATCGCATTGGTCATTTCCTTGAGGATATGCAAGCGACCTTCGTTAGCCTGTTCCAGAGCGATCTTCATGATTTCATCGGTGATCGATGTAATCTTGATATCCATCTGCAAGGCGGTCAGGCCTTTTTCGGTACCAGCAACCTTGAAGTCCATATCGCCGAGGTGATCTTCATCACCCAGGATGTCTGAAAGAACGGCAAACTCGTCACCTTCCTTGATCAGGCCCATGGCAATACCGGAAACCGGATTTGGCATTGGAACGCCTGAGTCCATCATAGCGAGCGATGTGCCACAAACGGTAGCCATCGAGGATGAGCCATTTGACTCGGTGACTTCGGATACAACGCGAACGGTGTAAGGGAAGTCTTCCTTGGCTGGCATTGCCGGATTGATAGCGCGCCATGCAAGCTTGCCATGACCAACTTCACGACGGGACGTAAAGCCAAAGCGACCAGCCTCACCGACAGAATATGGCGGAAAGTTGTAGTGTAGCATGAAATGCTGGAAGTAATCACCGGACAGGGCATCAATGCGCTGTTCGTCCTGGCCTGTGCCGAGGGTTGTGATCACAAGCGCCTGTGTTTCACCACGGGTGAACAGGGCAGAACCATGGGCACGTGGCAGAACACCAACTTCACAAGCGATTGCACGAACGGTCTTTGTATCACGACCATCAATACGTTTGCCGGTATCGAGAATGTCACGACGCACGATGTTTTTCTCGAGGTCCTTGAAAATACCACCGAAGGTTTTTTCCAGAAGATCCTGATCAACACTGTCATCAGCTTCAAGCTGTTCCCGTGCACTGGATTTTACAGCAGAGATTTTTGTCTGACGATCCTGTTTGATGATTTCACCATAAGCACCACGAAGGTCAGCTTCTGCAATCGCTTTAACGCGATCAGCAAGAGCGTCCAGACCTTCTGGGTCAGCTGGCAAGTCGATCATGTCTTTGGCACAGGCTTCAGCAAGCTCGATGATACCATCGATAACGCTCTGGAATTCTGTGTGACCAAATTTAACAGCGCCGAGCATGATGTCTTCAGAAAGCTCTTTGGCTTCTGATTCAACCATCAAAACGCCTTCTTGCGTTCCGGCAACAACCAGATCGAGTTCTGATTCAGTCAGTTCTTCAACGGTCGGGTTCAGCAGGTACTCGCCATCTTTATAGCCAACACGTGCAGCGCCCAGTGGGCCCATGAAAGGAAGACCAGAAATGGTCAACGCAGCGGACGTGCCGATCAGCGCAACAATATCAGGATCGTTTTCCATGTCGTGGCTGAGAACGGTACAGATAACTTGCGTTTCGTTCTTGAAGCCGCTGACGAACAACGGGCGGATCGGGCGATCGATAAGACGACAGATCAGTGTTTCACGTTCTGTTGGGCGGCCTTCACGTTTGAAGAAGCCACCAGGAATTTTACCTGCGGCATAAGCTTTTTCTACGTAATGTACGGTAAGCGGGAAAAAATCGAGGCCCGGCTTTGGTTTCTTTTCACCAACAACGGTACACATAACTTTTGTGTCACCATAGGTGGCTATAACGGCGGCGTCCGCCTGACGGGCAACTTTACCCGTTTCGAGGGTCAGCGTCCTGCCGCCCCATTCAATATCCTTACGGAATTCTTGAAACATATGTTTTTCTTTCATTCATACAGTGGATTGGTCGGCCTATCCGACCACATCCATTTTGGCCCCATCAATCCTTGATGGCGCCTGAACAAATTTCCCGGTGCTGGAGTACCATTACTCCCAAACACCGGAGCAATTTGCTTTAGGTCATACGCTTATGTTCCCAACAAGTGTTGGAAACCTATTAACGACGCAGACCAAGGCGCTTGATAATCTCTTCATAGCGCGCAACTTCCTTGCCTTTGACATAGTCAAGAAGACGGCGACGCTGACCAACCAGCATCAACAGTCCACGGCGTGAGTGGAAGTCTTTCTTATGGGTTTTGAGGTGATCGGTCAGATTAGTAATCCGTTCGGAAATAATCGCGACCTGTACTTCTGGTGAACCCGTGTCACCTTCTTTGCGAGCGAACTCTTTGATGAGTTCCTCTTTCTTTTCGGCTGTAATCGACATCGTCTACTCCTTAGTCTCTACAAGATTTAAAACACGTACCGGGTGGATCATTCCGCCCTGTACCTTTACCAATGCGACCAGCTGGCCTTCCAGAAATGCACACACGACGTCGCCTTGTTTGACGCCTTTCAGTGGCTCTCTGGTTGCCACGGGCAAAACCGATATGGCCTGTCCATGGCGTAAGCTTCTGGTCTCTTGCTCCGTCAAAGCCAGAGCCGG
>JABJOR010000550.1 GCA_018664265.1 Rhodospirillales bacterium | reverse complement strand
TGGAGATTGTTGCTAACAATGCCGACACCAAAGGTGTTGAATTAACCAAGAAGATATTCGATGAGCTACCACCTCTGTATGCAGACCGTAGATCAGTAAGACAGATACTTCTTAACCTTTTGGGAAATGCCATCAAATTTACACCTGCAGGAGGCAACATTACCTTGTCGGCAAAATCGTCAGGCAGAAATATCTCCTTAAGGATAACAGACACGGGTATTGGAATTTCCAATGAAAAATTGCCTGGCCTGACGAAACCTTTTACCAGAGCGGAACGTGATCCCCACAAAGCAGTAGAAGGTTGGGGGCTTGGATTGGCTATCACCAAATCCTTGATCGATCTCCATATGGGATCAATAGATATTGAGAGTGCTATAGGCAAGGGAACGACGGTCACTATCACGTTGCCTAATGTCGAATCCTGACTGTCATCAATAACAAAATAAATGCCCGTTCATTTTTTTTCTTATGTGCCAATTCACAAAGGCTTGATTACGCTCTGGAGGCGTTTCCCTTTTCCAACACCAGAGTGGCCCAACCCTTAAGGGCTGTTTTTTCAACCAGGTGCAGTCCGGTCATGCGGTGGACTCTGACCATCCACGGGATATCACGCTCAATAATACCGGAAATAACAGCGGTGCCGCCTTTTGCCAGTGCGTGACTTAAATCCTTTGCCAGTTTTGCCAGTGGGCGCGCTAGAATATTGGCTGTGATCAGATCATATGAACCACTGGTGCTGATGCGTCTGTGCTTGTAGCCATCGCTGCAAACCGACTGGATTAAATCGTCAACCTGATTAAGCTTGGCATTAGCCTTAGTGACCAAAACAGACTCGGGGTCAATATCGGCAGCCAGCACAGGAACGTTCCAGGTCTTGGCGGCGGCTATGGACAGGATGCCGGACCCACACCCGACATCAAGCGGACGCTTGAATTGTTTATGGCGGGCAAGTCGATCAAGTGCCAGCAGACACCCGCCCGTTGTCGGATGCTCGCCAGAGCCAAAAGCCGTACCTGCATTGAGCACAAGCGGGGTTACACCCGAAGGAATTGCGTCTTCATAATGTGATCCATGAACAAAGTAGCGCTCCCAGCGAATGGGCGGAAACGAGGCAAGGTTTTCTGCCAGCCAGTTAATTGGGGGCTGTAAATCATACAGAAAAGACGGGGCTTCAAACCCGGTATCATTTGCCAGCGCACGAGCGCCACGTTCAATGATCTCGCGATCCGGCTCAGCCTCACTGAAGCCTTCGACGCTCCAGATGTTGGAGTCTACTTTGGCCGAAGACGATACCGTGAAGCAAAACTGCCGCAGGTATTCTTCAAACAGATCAGCGGCTTCCGCCGGAACCTTACAGACGATCTGCCACAAGAAACCACGATTACCAAAACTCATTCTTCAGGCCTTTTCAACGAAACTGTCCATGACTTTTTTAGTGCTAGCTTTTTCAAAGGCAACTTCCAGCTTGTTGCCATCAATGTGGAGGATTTCTCCATAGCCGAATTTTTGATGAAACACACGTTCGCCGACGTCAAAGCTCTGGCTTGGGGTATCAAAAGATTCCTGAAAAGCAGAATTGGGCAACTTGTCGCGATAGAGATTGCCACGGTCATATCTTGCATTGCTATTATGTCGACCTCCGCCTCGGTACGATCCATAAAGCCCGCTGGCGCTTTCAACGCTGACGGTTTCCGGCGGCAGCTCGTCAATGAAGCGTGAGGGGATGGCGCTTTTCCACTGGTTATAGATGCGCCTGTTTGCAGCAAAGGATATGGTGCTGCGAGCACGAGCACGGGTAATGCCTACATAACCAAGACGGCGTTCTTCTTCCAGCCCGGCGGTGCCACTTTCATCAAGGGCGCGTTGGTGCGGAAACAATCCTTCTTCCCAACCCGGCAGGAACACAGTGTCAAATTCCAAACCTTTGGCGCCGTGCAGAGTCATCAGCGTAACCTTGTCGTCGTCGCCTTTTTCTTCGTTGTCCATGACCAGAGAAACATGTTCTAAAAATCCGGTCATGTTTTCAAAATCTTCTAATGCAGCGATAAGCTCTTTCAAGTTGTCGAGACGCCCCACCGCATCCGGGGACTTATCCGAACGAGCCTTGTCTTGCCACATGGCTGTGTAGCCGGACTCATCGAGGACGGTTTCTGCCAGCTCTGGATGGCGCATGGTGTTGAGCTGTCCGCGCCAGCGATCGAAGTCATCCATCAAGCCTCGTAGTTTCTTGCGAGTGGCAGCGCGGATTTCATCGGTTTCCAGCAAACGCAAAATTGCTGTGTAGAGAGATATATTTTCTGCCCGGGCGAACTGGTGCATGGTTTGTACCGTTGCTTGCCCGATGCCACGTTTTGGAACATTGATAATGCGCTCAAGTGCCAGATCATCATCCGGTTGGGCAATCACCCGCAAATACGCCACGGCGTCACGAATTTCTGCACGCTCATAAAACCGCATGCCGCCCAAGACCCTGTAGGGCAGGGCCAGCGTGATCAATCGATCTTCAAATTCACGGGTTTGGAAACCGACGCGAACCAGTACGGCAATTTCGTTCAGGTTATGACCCTTGCTATGGAGGCTTTCGATTTCCGAGCCGATATAACGGGCTTCTTCTTCACCGTCCCAAACGCCGTGAACGCGAACCTTTTCGCCTTCGTTGATATCTGTCCACAAGGTTTTGCCGAGGCGACCTTCGTTGTGGGAAATCAGGCCCGAAGCTGCGGCCAGAATGTTGGGAGTTGAACGATAGTTGCGTTCCAGCCGCACGGTTTGTGCGCCGGGGAAATCGTCTTCAAAGCGCAGGATGTTTCCGACCTCGGCCCCACGCCAAGAATAGATCGCCTGATCATCATCACCAACGCAACAGATATTGCTGTGGCCCTGTGCCAGAAGGCGCAGCCACAGATATTGCGATACGTTGGTATCTTGGTACTCATCAACCAGAATGTAGCGAAACTTCTTTTGGTACTTTGCCAGAATTTCCGGCTCGTTCTGGAACAGGGTCAGATTGAGCATCAACAGATCACCAAAGTCAGCCGCGTTCAGTGTGCTCAGGCGTTCCTGGTACTGGGCATAGATGGTCGGGGCCATACCGTCTGCATGCTCAGAGCCTTCCGTGCCTGCGACCTTCTCCGGGGGCAGGCCGCGATCTTTCCAGCGCTGGATAAGGTTGGACATCATGCGGGGTGGGCAGTTCTTTTCATCGACGCTGTTTGCAGCAAGAATTTGTTTCACCAGACGGATTTGATCATCGGTGTCGATAATGGAAAAAGTTGAGCGCAGGCCAACCGCTTCGGCGTGGTTGCGTAAAATACGCGCCCCTTGCGCATGGAACGTGCCAACCCACCAGCCTTCATTTTCATAACCCAATAATTGCGCTACGCGCTCTCGCATTTCACGTGCGGCCTTGTTGGTAAAGGTGACGCAGAGGATTTCCCATGGCTGTGCCTTGCCCAACATCAACAGATGCGCAAGCCGGGTTGTCAGAACTCTTGTTTTGCCCGTCCCGGCACCCGCCAGCACCAATACCGGCCCATCAAGTTGTTCCACAGCACTGCGCTGGGACTCATTCAGGGTTTCCAGATAGGGCGTTGCAGAATGGGCAGGAAGCGGCTCGTGAATATCGGTCAATAGGTGCGTTCCTCATTGCGAAACTGGCTGAGTGTTCTGGTATAGCTCTGCATGACATCATGGTGGGTGATATACCCTGAAAACTGCATATTCTCCATGGTGTCTACAATGGCAATTACCTCTTCGCTTGTTTCGTTCATAAGTTCAAGCACCATATGCAAATCGTTCTTTAGCGATAGTATCGGGCTGTGGCTATTTGCAACCGAACCTGCATTGGTGGCGTCATCACTGGATGTATCAAAAGCCTTTGAGCCAAGGTCTGACAGCTTTATGCAACCGAGCAGGGTGCCGTCGTCATTGGTTACAAATAATTTGCCAATGGTTGATGATTGCAAGGCAACGCGGACATCCTTTAAGGGGGTGTTTTCTGGTATCCTGGAATTGTCATTCTTCATAATTTGCGAAATTGTGTTTACTTTCAAGGCTTCATCTTCGGCCTCGGTTTTCAGGTTAACGCCGCGTCTTGATAACTGGCGCGAAAAGAACGACCGACCAAAAATGATTTGAGTGATCTCAGTCGCCGTAACCACAGAAACCATGACCCCGAGCGTGAGGGCGTAATCTCCGGTCAGCTCAAACACAATCAAGGTGGTTGAAATCGGTGCCCCCAGAACAGCTGCCGCTACAGCACCCATGCCGACCAATGCATATGCATCCGGCCCGGATGAAAATTCAGGAAACACACTTGTTGCCAGAATACCAAAGGCGCTTCCTGTTAATGCACCAATGACGAGGGCTGGACTGAAGACGCCTCCGGCAAAACCGAAGCCAAGCGAAAGTGCCGTTGCAATAATCTTGGCTAAGGCAATGCCGATGATCATCCAAAATCCAAATTGCATGGTCATGGCAGATTCTGTCAACCCGTAACCAACGCCCAGAACGTGGGGGAAGACAAGTGCAATTGCGCCGACGCCCAGCCCGGCTATCGCTGGACGATACCAGGTTGGCCCCGGTAGTTTGGATGCCAGAGTCTGTGTGACTTCAATGGATCGCATGAAGGATATGGCAACAATGGCGCAAACAATTCCCAACAAAAGAAAAGCCGGAAATTCCCATAGGGAGGCAAACAGGGTCTCGGAGACAAAGAAGGCTGGAAAATCACCAAACCAGATACGGGTTAGGGCTGTTCCTGCCACGCTGGCAATAACAATCGGCGCAAAGGTGCGCAAGGCGTAGTATCCAATGATGACTTCGCTGGCAAACAAGGCCCCGGCTATCGGGGCGTTGAAGGACGCAGCAACGGCTGCCGATACACCACAGCCAAGGATAACGCGGGCAAACGGGCGGGGAAGATCCAACTTGCGGGTTAGCCATCCTGTCAAAGATGCGCCCAAATGCACGGCAGGGCCTTCGCGCCCAACGGAAGCTCCGCAACCAACGGACGCGGCACTGGCTAGCATGGCGGCCATGCCTGTGCGAAAGGACATGAATGCATTTCGCCTTGCGTAGGCTTCAATGACATCCGGAATTCCGTGTGGGCGGCGTTCTGGCAAAGTCCAGTGTATAAAAATCCCAACAAGCAAGCCTCCGGCTGTCGGAACCAGCAAGATCATCCACCATGGGAAAGTTTCGGCAGCCAGATAAAAGCGCTCGGTTGCTGTTCCATAGTATGCCCATTGTATCCACTGAATGGCTTCTCTGAAAAAGATAACGGCAACACCTGTTACCAGCCCGACACCCAAAGACAATGCTGCCATAATCAGGTGATCATGACGTGCTGCTCTGTTTATGACATTGAGCATACGCAATTTTGACGGTGTGTTGGAATCCGGGGGAGTGTTTTGCGCCATTTTGTTTGAATCACCAACCGTGTGTATGAATAAGTCCTGAGCCTAGTCTGTCTTGATTTCTGCGGCAACCATGAGTTGGATTTTTGGCTGTATAAAAGGCTTTGTCAGTGTTTTTAACCCAATTGGCCTCTTTACGTATGCAGGTTTGGTGTGTCACATTAAACCGCATAAATAAAGGGGCGTTACCAGAAGATGGTTTTAAGGCATTATCATAATGTTTAGGGGGGGCAGAAAGCTTTTTGTTGCCTTTGTCCTGTTTAGCTGTCTCGGTGTGGTGTCTCCTGCCAATTCCATTGACATAAGCGAAACAGAGGTCAAAATCGGGGTGCTCGCCAAGCGAGGCGTGCAAAAGACCTTTGAGAAATGGAATGCGACAGCAAATTTTCTCAGCTCTTCTCTTCCCGGGCATCATTTTACTATTGTTCCCATGTTGTTCGATGAAGTCCCCAAACTGGTGGGGAGCGGTTCTGTCGATTTCGTTATTGTGAATTCGGCGATATATATAGAATTGCTGGTCAATTACCGTGTGCGCAGAATTATGACTTTAATGAATCGCATGTCCGGATTAAAGCATGTTACTCAATTCAGTAGCGCTGTTTTTTCCAATATAAATCAATCAAAGATTAACAATTTCACGGATTTGGTTGGAAAGCGTATAGTTGCAGTACATCCCACATCACTTGGTGGGTGGATCATGGCGCTTCGTGAATTCAATGAGGCTGGTGTTGACGAGAATGATTTTGAATCTCTGACGTTTCTTGAAACCCACGATGCGGTTGTACAAGCTGTTCTTAGTGGAGAGGCCGACGTGGGCATTGTTCGCTCGGATAAGTTGGAGCGTATGAACGGCGAGAAAAAAATTGAAATTTCCTTAATCCACCTTGTAGAGCCGCGTAAGGATGACACGTTTCCTTTTTTACACTCAACCCGGCTTTATCCTGAATGGCCCATAGCCAAGTTGGACCACACATCTGATTCGCTTGCCAGAAGCGTTGTTTCGGCGCTTTTAAATATGCGCTATGATGGCCTTGCAGCCACTGCTGCAAATATACAAGGCTGGACTATCCCTGAAGACTACCAGCCCGTTCATGAAATTTTGCAACGGATGTCACTAAGCCCATATGAGGAATTTGGTGATATTTCATTGCTTGATGTGGTGAAAGCCTATCGGTATTGGCTGATAGCATTTAGCGTTGGGTTTATTGTTTTGGCATTTATCGGTGCCCATGTTCTCAGGTTAAATCGCAGTCTTACACATTCGCAAGAGGCTTTGGAGAAGAACCAGGTGATATTGGTAGAGGCCAAGGGTGAAGCCGAATCTGCCAATAGGGCAAAATCTGAATTTTTGGCATCCATGAGCCATGATTTGCGCACCCCGCTTAATGCGATCATGGGGTTCAGCGACATGATGCGCGAAAAGGCCTTTGGTCCTTTGGGCAATTCTCATTACGAAGAATATGCAGGTGATATTCATGATAGCGGGACACTTCTTGTCAGCCTAATTAATGATATTTTGGATCTGTCAAAGATTGAAGCAGGAAAATATGACCTGGATGAGGAGCCTCTGAACGTTTCTTCATTGATACAAATCAGTTTCCGCCAATTGGCGAAAATGGCCGAAGCGTCCAATCAGACGCTACACTTTAATGAGCCAAGGGATATGCCTGCCTTACAGGGTGATGAAAGGGCGTTTATCCAGATACTGAACAAACTTGTGTCCAATGCGATAAAATTTACGCCCAATGATGGTGAAATCAATGTCAGGTGCAAGGTGGATGAAAATGACAGCATTGTTATTGATGTTGAGGACACAGGGCACGGGATGTCTGAAAGCGATATTACCAGAGTACTGATGCCTTTTGAGCAGGCCAGTGGGGTTCACGCACGCAGACATGAAGGATCTGGTTTGGGACTTTATCTTTGTGTGAATTTAATGAATTTGTTTGGTGGCTCTCTTGAAATTTCAAGTAAAATAAATTACGGCACAGTCGTTACTATTCGCTTCCCAGAAAATCGAACCATACAATTTTCTTGAATTCATTAAAATTGCAATTGTATTCTATTTTTCAGGGGCGTGAATGCTTGATTTAGCGTGGTTTTCAAACTACTCTATTCTATGAAGATCGCTAGCTATATACATTTTCGGGGGAAAATATGCGTATTTCTGCTAAATTACCACTTATGACTGTAATTCTGGGAGTTGCAGCTGCTGTAACAACGGGATTCGTCTCACAGCTGCAAACAGAATCAGCCCTTGAAGAGTCGGCACTGCAAAAACTTGAAGCAATTCAGGAAGCCAGAACCTCGGAGCTTACAGGATATCTTGGTGGTATTGGTGAAGACATTCTGAATATGTCGGAAAACGAGATGCTCATGGATGCCGTCCTTGATCTGCAGTATACGTTTGAGCAAACCAAGGGCCGCCTCGAAAAATTGAAACAGATGTTCGTTGAGGAAAACCCCAATCCAAAGCACGAACGATATAAAATGGATCAATCGGGAAAATCAAGGTTTTCCAAGACTCATGCTGCAAATCATCCAGTGTTTACCCGGTTTGCCCAACGGCGTGGCTATGAAGATGTTATTCTG
>JABJOR010000549.1 GCA_018664265.1 Rhodospirillales bacterium | reverse complement strand
TGACGAACCGCAAACAGACTGCCTCAAGCGGTCTGCAAAAACCTCAAGTTCTAAAGCCAAGGGCTATCCTCCAGAAATCCTTGACCGTGTTGTAGCTGAACTGGCTGGTAAGTTTGTAAAAGCCAAATACCGGAAGCCACTAATGGCCTTTCTTGTTTCCTCAATCGCCTTGGGACTGCGACCCAGCGAGTGGAGCACCACCACCCTTGGGCATGACCAAACATCAGGGGCAAAGTGCGTTATAATCAAGAACGCCAAAACAACAAATGGGCGGGGAACCGGAGAAGATCGGGTTGTTGTCTATGACCACATGCCAGAGCGGATCCAGCAGTTTATTGAGTGGATGGTGGATTATGCCAGTTCGCGCGAAGATTGGGATCAGGATCAAAAGAGAATAGCCGACCTGCATTATAGAATCCAAAAACATATCAGCCCCAATGGCCGTCGTCGTTATTCGCTATATTCATGCCGTCATCAATGTTCCGCAAACATGAAACAGATTTACAATCTAGAGACAATTGCTGAAATTATGGGGCATAACTCAGAACGTACAGCGACAGAGCATTATGGTCGGCGCACAGCTGGTCGGAAGATCATCAGCAAACATGTTAAAACTGCTATTGAAGATATGTTGCCAGCCCCTGCAGAAAAAGAAAAACAACAGCCCAAATATAGCCCCTCTCCAAAGTTATGAATTTTCTTGCGGACGACCTATAGAAATAGTCCTGAAAATATGTTATGCTGTTCGCATGATGAAACAACACTTCTCCATATGACCTCCAACTAACGTTGCCCGATTGGCGACGATGTTTTTGTTGTTGAGGTCTTTGCGAGGAGTTTTTTTTATGCCTGTTTCAATCCTGTCCTTTGGTGCCTTGTGGCATCACGGACGCCACATCACTTTCATACGAATATCACCCAAAACACCTTAATGGAGCTCGGTCATTTCGAGCTCTGATTGTTGATGTTTTGAGCCCTCGGCTCATCTTGGGAGTATTTGAATATGACAGACAAAATTACAGAGAATTTTTCACCACGTGCATTTACAGGTGATATTTACGAAACATTAAAAAACACCATTTGGGCCATGTTGATTGATGAACAATCAAGAACTTTTTTAAGGAAGCTTGAAGGGGGAGACGAGGACACCGTCTTTAAAACCGCACTTGTTCTGTTGGCAGATGATAATAAATTTGCCACAGCCGATACCGCAGGGCTAATGCTTTGGTGGCTGGCTGTTGAGAAACAACACTATCAGGCTGCGGCATTTATGCCGTGGGTTTGTTACGTTCACGCTATCAATGTTAATCTTGGCGGGGATAACAAATCCAGCAGGGGAGCTTATGTGCAAACTGCCACTAAATGGATTGCTCATTGCCAAACCCAGCAAAAGAATAATCAACACTGGCAACCCACAGGCCATAAATATGAAACCGTGTTCGTGATGGAAGATAGCTATGGCCAAGAGTTCAAAGAAGCCATTTTGGGACTTCCCGGCAAGAAGTCCCGCCTGAAATCCATGGATAGCATTAACTATCTTGAACGTAATGATTACAGGCATTGCCAACTCTTAATGCCGACCATCTCCCTGTTAAACCTGTCTACTGAGAACCGCATGAATACGCGTCGGCGGGTTGGCAAGGAACGCCTTATTGCCGAAGCCCTGATTGAAGATGTGATGGAGAAAGCTGAAAGTGCAAAAGACACTGATGTGGATGACTTCTTCGAGGAAGATGACCTCTCACCAGTCGACGATAATACAGGGCCTAAAGTCCGTGTAATTTTGGAAGAAAAGCCTTCGCCAATTTCCAAAAAAGCAGATGCGGTCAAACTCATCCTACCCTGCTTCGAGCCGGTCGCACTTCATCAATCACCCATCACCCCCAGCCAGGTTGTGGATAGCATCGTCGCCCGAATGCCGTGGTGTGAGCGCGCCATCGAGGTAATTGCTGAGGATATGGAATCATCCTTAATGTTGGGCAATGAGCATATGCAGTTCAAGCCAGTCTTGTTGATTGGGGAGCCTGGGGTTGGAAAATCCTTTTTTGCATATCTTCTGCATGAGTTGACTGAAGTGCCATTCTACTCGTTGAATGTTGGCGGTACGCGGGATTCCAATTTGATTGGAGGTGTCCCTCGAGGCTGGGCAACAGCCTCTCCCTGTTTTCCGTTGATGGCCATTGAGCGAAGTGCCAGGGCAAACCCTATGCTTCTTGTCGACGAGATTGATAAGGCCGCAGCCAGCCAGAACGGTGATACGCACAGTACCCTTCTGCAAATGCTGGAAGAGACCGCCACAGGCTATGTTGACCCCGGAACGACCTTTCGCTGTGACATTTCATATGTGAACTGGCTGCTAGCTGGCAACAGTCTCAAAACCATTCCGGCACCCCTAAAATCGCGCTTGCAAATCGTCCATATCAGGCAACCCAAAAAATCTGAGTTTTCTGTTCTGGTGAACAGTCTCATTGCATCCTCGACAAGAAAGTCTGGGTTTCACCCTGAGTTTGTAGAGCCGTTCTCCAAATCTGAGTTTGATACCCTTTTCAATGCTTATGAGCAATGTGGACACGATGTGCGTACCGTAAAGCGGCTGGTCGATAAGATGGTGATGATGTCCCTAAAGCCTCCTCTTCTGGTCAACTGAGGTTTTCAAAAGTTGCCTGAACATTTTATTGAGGAGAATTATGATGACACGAGAAGAATTTAATGCCCGTTACCGGAATTTGATCAACAAGCATCTGAAAGTTCTTCGCCCTCCGAGCATGGCCGGGGAGAGCGAAGAGCTTTCAGAACTGATTTGTTTTGATGTTCCCCCTGGTTGGTTAGGTGTAGTTGACCTTGCCCTGACCCGATTGGGTAATATTGAAGCAGGTCAAACTCACGTAAGCCAAATCAAGGAGAAATATGGTTCTTTGCAAATCTATGATGATGGATACGGTCCTCAGTCTGATTTTATCACCATCCTGGCTGAAGCTGAATCCATGCAGACCTGCCAATACTGTGGGAGTGCTGGCGCGCTTCAAAAGTCTAGGGGGGGTTGGTTGGTAACAGCTTGTGAGAAGCATGAAAACATTAGGGGTGTTAGCTTCGATGACTTTACCACTCCATCCGCCCAGTCCCCAGAACCTGTTATTGCCATCATCGATAGGCAGGGTATGAAAGCGGTAGTCTCGATTAAATCGGGGGATTTATTAGAAATCTCTGTGGAAGATAAGCCAACCATGAGCATGCCTGTGTTCAGGGCCGATTTTAACACGGGCGGTGGATTTTCTATGAATTGTTTGATCTCAAACGTAACTAAGGCTGAAGAAGGCAATATTGATCTACTTGTTCGAGCATTTAATAAAATGTTCAAGCAAATGCAAAGTCTTAAAAAATGGAATGAAGAAGGGAGAATTAGCCATGGATAAAACAGTATCTAAATTAAAGGCTTTTTCAGACAAATGCGTTGCTGAAGAAATGAATGAATTCGTTGAATTTTGGGAAAATAATGTAATCAGATGGGCTAATCACCTGAGTAAAATGGCGAAAACCCCAGAAGAATTTGATTTTCTAATTCATCAAGTTTACATCAGAAGCGTAGCATCAAGTATGCATATGTGTACTCTCCTGAGAGAACAACGTGACGACCCAAAAACTTACGAAGGCCGTGATGTATTAGGCTTTCCTCACAG
>JABJOR010000548.1 GCA_018664265.1 Rhodospirillales bacterium | reverse complement strand
TGACAATATTTCACTGGTGTTTGGCTTGTTTTGCTCGGAAAGCTTTACTCACGAGAGCATCGAAAAGCTTGGTGAGATTCTCGAAGTTGATTCCAAAAAAATTGATAACATCAACATCAAAGGCAAGGTTGTCGTCCGTATGGATGATGGCGAGGTCCTGGGTGTATCGCTTAAAAAATATCGTGAATTTGCCCGTCCAGCTTGTCTCTATTGCCTTGATTATGGCGCAGAGAATTCTGACATCGGATGTGGTGGTATTGGCCTTGATGGTTGGACGTACACCTTGATCAGAACAGAGCGAGGTCACAAAGCTTTTCAGGCAGCACTGGATGCCGGTTTGTTAGAAACTCGCCCCTTAAGTGACGAGCCCCGAGGTGAGTTCCTGATGGACAAACTGTCAGCAGACAAGAAAAAGAACCGCCCGCTTCCAGCCCAGATGCCTACACTGGAAGAACGCAAAGCATTGGACTTCCTGTGCCCCAAAACATTTTATCTGACTGGGCCGGGGGCTCCCCCCAAGGAAGAGCCGAAAGCGGAAGATGAGGCTGCATCATGAATATTATGACTGATATGAAAAAGTTCACTTCCGAGCCGCGCCTGTGCGATGACCTCACCGTTTGTGTGGCAGGCCAAGGCGGCGATGGTTCTCTGACAATTGTTACGTTGCTTTCAGACGTCTTGGCGCATCATGGCCTGAACCTTTATAGGACCAGCAATATTGCTTCGCGTATCAAAGGTGGGCATGCATCGGCTCTGGTGCGTGGTTCATTCGAGCAGCACGGCGGATTGGGCAGTGCCATTAATATTCTGGTTGCCTTTGATGATGAAGCTATTCGCCTGCGCGGACCGTATCTGACAGATGATGCAATTGTTATTTATGACACGTCTCGTGGTCCGTTACCGGAAGGTATTGTCCCTGAAACAGTCACCTTACTGGAAGTGCCATTCAGTCGTTATTCTGTTCGGGAGCTAGCGCGTGACTTGTTCAAGAACAGCTTCGGGTTTGGTTTGCTGTCGCGCGTTCTTGGCTTGGCTGATATCGAGGCCGATCAATATCTGACCAATCGTTTCAAGAAACTTAAGGGCCGTGCCATGGAGGGCAACCGCCAGGCTCTTAAACTGGGCTTTGAAGTTGCTGATGAGTTTGGCCTGACTGTTGGCCATCAAATGCTGCAATTGCCAAAAGGTGAAAAGAAAGATCATCTGTTTATTACCGGGAACGAGGCCACGGCCTTTGGTTTTCTTGCTGCTGGCGGACGGTTTTATGCCGGGTATCCAATTACACCCGCTACGGAAGTCATGGATTGGTTGGGCAAAAACCTGCCACAGTTCGATGGCGTTATGGTTCAGGCGGAAGACGAGCTGTCAGCTATTAACATGGCAATCGGTGCATCTTTGACAGGCGCCCGCGCTATGACCGGATCATCCAGTCCCGGCATTGCCCTGATGGGGGAAAGTATCAGCCATTGTGGTTCTGCTGAAATTCCCATGGTAATTGTTAACAGCCAACGTGCAGGGCCGTCTACCGGCATGCCGACCAAGGTTGAGCAAAGTGATCTTGGCATGATGATCAGTGGCGGTAATGGTGATTTCCCCCGTATTGTACTGGCACCTGGAAATTCTCATGAGTGCTTTGAAATTGGCGCTCTGGCAACCAACCTCGCACAGATTGCTCAGTGTCCTGTCTTCATTGCCCTTGATCGTGCGCTGTCTCAAGACACCATGACCGTGCCATATTTTGATCTCGACAGTGTTGAGATGGATACAGGTAAAATGCTTGATGCCGCAGAGGTTGCTGAGCTGGATGAATATAAGCGGTATAAAATTACCAAAGACGGTATTTCTCCCTGGGCAATTCCTGGAACGCCAGAAGGTATGAGCCTTGTTACCGGAAATGAACGCAATGAGTGGGGACAGGTTTCTACGGATTTGGCGAACCGTGTGGCTATGATGGACAAACGTTCTCGCAAGCTTGAAACCATCAAGCCTATGTTGCCTAAAGCCATTGTATATGGTGATACAGCCTCGAAGGTTGGCATAATAGGTGTTGGTGTTGTTGGTGGAATTATCAGCGAAACCCATAACCTGCTGGAACAAGAGGGCTACAAGTTTCAGGTTCACAGACCACGTGTGTTGTTTCCTTTGCTTCAGGAGACACTGGATTTTATTGCTTCCTGTGATCGTGTTTATGTTGTTGAACACAGTGAAAGCGGGCAGCTTGAACGTGTGCTCAGTGGTGCCGGGGCTGATCCAAGTAAATTGCATGGTATTCGTAAATATGATGGAACACCGTTCTGGTCTGACGAGTTGACCAATCGAATTAAAGATGCGGAGGCCGCAAAATGACTACGACCTATACCCCGACAAATCCTGTCTGGTGTTCCGGTTGCGGACACTACGGTGTTAAAGGTGCCATGGAACGTTCGCTGGCTCAGCTAGGTATTGCGCCCCATGAAACCATGTTGCTGACGGGCATAGGTTGTTCAGGCTCTGTGCAAAACAATATCAATGCCTATGGCTATCATTCCATGCATGGCCGTGTGCTTCCAACAGCAACGGGCGCGGCTCTCGCCAATCCTGAATTGACCGTCATTGCCGCTGGTGGTGATGGAGATGGTTATGCTATTGGCGGAGGCCATCTGGTTCATGCCTTAAAACGCAATGCCAGCGTGCTTTATATATTAATGAACAATGCTGTCTATGGCCTGACCAAGGGGCAGAATTCCCCAACGTCTGGAACTGCTGTAGACGCTGTTGCCGATGCGCCAATTGATGGTGTTTCAATGGGGCTGGCTATTCCGGGAACCACATTTCTTGCCCGTGGATTTACCCGTGATGCAGACCAGCTTAATGATTTGATGACAAAAGCGCTTGAGCATGTTCGCGCCAAGAAAGGCTTTGCATTCTTGGAGGTTTTGTCACCTTGCGTAACGTATAACGATACGTTTCCTGATTGGGATGCCAGAGTTCATAATGTTGATGCCGACCCGGACTATGCACCCAATGATCGTGGGGCGGCCTTTGTCAAAACCATGAACCTGAATAGTGAAGGTAAAATTCCAACCGGGCTAATCTATCATGAAGATCGCCCATGCTTTGAAGCGGAGTTGTTAAAGAATGATACATCCCCTGCACAGCTCAGCGCTCATGATCCCAAAAATCACCTTGATAAATTACAGGCCGTGATGGAACGCTATCATATGTGATCAAGTGTCTTTAATAGGAATATCAATAAGGGAGTTGATCATTTCTATGTCGCCGGGAGTTGACACATTATTGGCTCTGTTTAACCAGATCCCTCTCAAGCCTGCAATGGTTGCTGCGCGGGCATCTGTCTCTAGCTGATCGCCAATATACATGCATTCAGAGCAGGGCAAGCCAGCCTGAAAACACGCCTGAATGAAAATTCCCGGATCGGGTTTTGAGCTGCCAATATCTTCTGAAACGATGATTAAAGAAAACTTGTTTAGTATTCCTGTTATTTCAAGCTTCCGGTGCTGCTGCTGTCGATTGCCATTTGTAATTATTCCCAGCCTTATTGGCTTAAGCTGATTCAGTGCAGGTATTGTATCCGGGAAAAGATGCCAATTTTCTTGGTAGGCGGTTAGATATATCTGAAATAAAGATTCAAACTCCTCCTCTTCAAGCGGCCTTCCAATAATTTCTTCAAGCCTGAATTTGCGTTGTTCTTGAAAGCTGATTTCACCAGCCAGAAACTTGTTCATATATTTTTCGCTGGCCTGGTGCCATAACTGCGAAAATTGATTTTTGTCCCCCTGTTTGAACAGGTTCATGGCTTTTGCAAATGCAATAGCACCTTTCCGTTCTGCTTCTGAGTGATTAAAGAGTGTATTGTCGAGATCAAAGAAGATCATTTCCATTGATGCCTCATCGGATAGTCACTAAAGAAAGATCAGTATATACTCTTAATCGGCTTCAGGGCCCACCATGGTTTCATTCCCAGGAAATATAGCTCTGTTTTTTCCGGACTGTTTGGCTTCATACATGCGGCTGTCGGCAAGGTCTACCATTTCGGGCCAGTCAAGTGTGCTGTCGGCGAGAAGTTCAGAAACGCCAATGCTGGCGGTTAATGGTTTACCATCAGGGCGATTTCCAAAGCCATTTTTCAAAATTCGATCAACGACAAGTCTGGCACCGTCATGATCAGCATTGCTGAGGAGTAAGATAAATTCTTCTCCGCCCCACCTTATAAGTGAATCGCCACGACGAAGAGCCGAGCGCAACGCCTCTGCCATTCGAACAAGAGCATTATCACCTTCTTCATGTCCAAAGTTATCATTGACTGATTTAAAGTTGTCGAGATCAAAGAAGGCTATTGCCATGGGGGTCTTATGCATGGAAGCAATGCGATATTGCAGATCAATTGTTTCCGTTCCTGTGCGCCGTGTAAAAGCACCTGTTAGTGGGTCCAACGACGCCCGGTTAACCAATGCGATCATATATTGAAGTTGGCTCATGCCAGAAAAACAAGAAATGCCCATAATCAGGAATAATAGCCATAAAGAACTTAACATGACTTCCCAGTTTCCTGTGTCTAGTTGCCAAGTCCCATAAGCTGTGAATCCAAAGACAGGTAAACTGTAGAGAACGGTTTCAAGCAGGGTTAGAGGAAATATGCTTAACCCTCCAACAACAGTATAAGGCAAAAATGTGTATAGCGTGCGGGCAATTCCTTGAATGCCATGGGTCGGCATCTGTTCTAATATTGGCAGGGTGGCAAGATACATTGCTGGTGCTATCGCCAGCAATGCTACGAGCATGAGAATTGTCATTGCCGGTGTAGCCGGAATATTTCGTGGCAATGAAATACCAATGAAAATTGCGCCGAAAATTAAACGGTAGCCAGCAAGTTGCTGCCACTGATCAGGTATAACGTACCAGTCAACGATAATCCAAACGGGGACCAATATACCAAAAATGGCAGAGATAAATTGTACGCGAGATATGATCAGGGCGTACCGCTGCCTTTTCGATTGGGTGTTATGCCCAAAGGGCCATAATAGATTTAGGAACTGGTCCCAAGTAATCGTCACTGGCGCAAAAATATGCGCTGCAAATGATTTCCGTTTTGCCACAGCTACCCCCTATAGATATTAACCGACAGAGCCCCCGCTTTGCCAGACCAGAACTTTATTTCGACCAGCCTCCTTAGCTTTGTATAGGGCTTTATCGGCGTGTTCAATGGAAACATCAACAGATACGTCTGTTAGAAGTTCAGCGACACCGAATGAAGCACTAACGTGAAGATCAAAATCATTGTCGGTCTTCACTGATTGCCTTTTTATGCCCTGGCGTAGGCGATCAAGCACCCCTTTAGCAGATTCTGGTGTGCTATTGGGCAGCAATAAGACAAATTCTTCGCCGCCATACCGAAATACCTGATCATAATGGCGTAAATGGGTGTTTACATATTCAGCGACATTTTTCAGAACCTTGTCACCGGTCAAATGCCCATAGGTGTCATTAACATTCTTAAAGTTATCAAGGTCCATAATGCCAACACAGCAAGTTTGCAGACTGCGACGAGAGCGTTCTTGTTCTGCTTCCAGCCGAGCTTGCATGGCTGTACGTGTCATTACACCAGTCAGGGGGTCTGTATAGCGAAGGCTATCCCATGCCTCACTGAGCAGTTTTCGAATGCTGCGTCGAAACTGATCAACACTTTCAACAAACGATTGATACAGAGCGGGTTTGATATCGGTGCTGTTTAGAACTGTTTGTGCTAGCTCCTGGGCAAGACTGTGCATGATTTTACTATTCTCTCCAACAATGGAGAACCCTGTGTGGACCAAGAGGTGTTGGTTCACATTGCCGTAATACCAACATCCAAAAACTGTTTTTTTATGAGATTGTTCATCCAGATCAACGGAATCTGGTTTGGTACGGCAAACCAACATGGTTCGAAAATTTCCAGCCCACTCGCGGTGGGAATCCAGAGCTTTTCCTAACTCCTGAACAATCTCTTCAGCCTCTTCGTTAGAAAGGGTTGGGAACGTTTCGTTATTCTTCTTCTTTCCCATTGTCCTGTCCCTTGACTGAACCATACACATTGAGTGTGGCGAAATTATAGAATCGGTAAAATTGAAGTCTAACAGGCTGAGGCAGAACTGCAAAAGGTAAAACATATTATAAGATGCAAAAAGGCCCCGGTTATTTACCGGGGCCTCTTAATATCCGGAATAGCTGCAAGATTATTTTTCTTTCATTCCAAGCTTTTTGCGGGCTTCATTCGGTGACAAAGCACGCCCACCCAGACGCTCGACGATTTCTTTCGCGCGAGTAACCAGATCACCGTTGGTGGCAAGCACGCCTTTGTCCAGATAAAGATTATCTTCCAGACCGACGCGGACATTGCCGCCGAGAAGCATAGCCTGAGCAACCATTGGCATTTGCATACGGGATATACCAAAGCCAGCCCAAACGGCATCAGATGGCAGCATGTTCTGGATTGCTGACATGGAATTTGTTGTGGCGGGGGCACCATAAGGAATGCCCAGACAAATCTGATACATTGGCGGGCCGTCAACGAGGCCTTCTTCGACCAGGGTGTTTGCCATCCAGGCCATGCCCATGTCGAAAACTTCCATTTCTGGTTTTACGCCGAGACCCTGAATAATTTTAGCCATTTCACGCAGCATTGGCGGAGTTGCTACATACAAGTCCTGTGCATCACCAAAATTGAGAGAGCCACAATCAAGAGTACAGATTTCAGGCTTCAGAGCTATGACGTGCGCCAAGCGTTCTTCAGGGCCAATCATGTCAGAGTCTGGTGTGCCATTGACCGGATTTGCGGGGTCTGGAGACCAGTCGCCACCCATACCTGCGGTCAGATTGATGATGACATCAGTATCGCTGGCACGAACAATTTCAACAGTTTCATGAAACAGTTCAACGTCTCGTGAGCCCTTGCCCGTTTTTGGGTCGCGAACGTGGATGTGGGCAATGGCTGCACCGGCTTTTGCTGCTTCGATTGCAGAATCAGCAATTTGTTGGGGTGTGACTGGAACCTTGTCGCTGCGACCGGTTGAATCGCCTGCACCGGTCACGGCGCAACTGATAATGACTTCACTGTTCATACGGGGTCTCCTCCCTGGAAAATAACGATATAAAATTCATTGTCGCAAATATATGGTCATAGAATAAATACGGAATCAATCGGAGTTTTTAATGGAAATTCGTCGGTTATAGTGTATTTTCGCCATAAGAGTTTTTATTGGTAGAAAACGGCTGAATATGGCTAGTAATTCACAAAAAGATGAGACAGTTCGCATGTCTTTTGTGTTGATACCCAGGTTCAACATGATGGCTTTGACGTCCACGATAGAGCCTATGCGTGTGGCTAATTATTTGACTGGGAAAATACTTTTTAGTTGGGATTTCTTATCATCGGAAGGTGGCCCAGTTACTTCCAGCAATGGTATGCCACTTGAAACGATTGCATTAACTGAACCGGATCGAAAAATAGATCGCGTTTTCGTGTGTGGTAGCTGGGATAGTGAGCATTATGAGGACAAAGCTTTATTCGCATGGTTGCGCAGACTGGATCGCATAGGCGTTCATTTGGGGGCTATGGATATTGGCACTTATATTCTGGCACGTGCGGGATTGATGGGCGGCTACCGGGCAGCAATTTTGTGGTATTGTTCTCATGCTTTTGCCGAGGCTTTTCCGGATACAATTGTTGAAGAAATGCTGTATGTCACCGACCGTAAACGAAGCACAATTGCTGGTGGTGCAGCCGGAATGGATATGATGCTGGATGATATATCCAGACGGCATACCCCTCAATTTGCCCATGAAATAGCAGAGCATATTATTCATCATCAGGTTCGTGGCCCTGAAACGCTGCAAAGAACGCTTCCTGATACACAGTTTGAAATTATGCACCCAAGTGTGCGTAAGGCGATAACAATGATGTACAGGAATGTGGAAGAGCCGCTCTCTATTCCAGAAGTCGCAGAGCATGTTAATATATCACAACGCAAAATGGAGCGATTATTCCAAAAGCATGTTGGCCGTTCGGCTATCGCACATTACAGGTTGCTTCGCTTGCAACATGCTCGTGTAATGCTCACCAATACGAATTTATCGATCCGGGAAATTTCAGTAGCTTGCGGGTATCTCAGTCTATCGCATTTCGCCAAATCGTTTGCTGAGCAATATGGCCGACGCCCTCGCGATTGCCGAGAGGCATGGCCTTTAACGGACCCGGCCCCTGTCTGGCCAGGC
>JABJOR010000055.1 GCA_018664265.1 Rhodospirillales bacterium | reverse complement strand
GGTCACCCAAATCATAAAGTTCGCTCATTATGTCTTATCCTCAGTTCAAGAGTTAGCATTGAATTTGTGATATAAATGTGAATTTTAACTATTTCTGATATTTGTCAAACAAATAGTGCTTTTTCTTTTGTTACCGTGCTATAAGAAAATTATGAGTATTCAATACGAACCCGTAAACACGCAAAGCGCAGCTCTGCAGATTGCAGAACAAATCCAGCAATCCATCACAGATGGGACTTTGAAGGCAAATGACAAGTTGCCGACAGAGGAAGAACTTGCTCGTCAGTTCAATGTATCGCGCCCCACTATTCGCGAAGCCTTGAAACGACTAGCTGCAAAGAGCCTGATCCGGTCACGACGTGGGCCGACCGGTGGTACATTCGTTAATCGCCCCTCTCAGGAGGACATGGTGGGCACCATGACAACGGCTGTTGGTCTTATGATTGGAATGGGAGAGTTTGACCTCTCTGATATTGCGGAGACACGCCATGAGCTGGAATTAGTTTGCGCAAGACTTGCTTCTGAACGCCGAAATGATGATGAATTAAATCGAATGAAGGCTGAAATTACCATTCAGAAAGATGAATCTTTGAGTGATGAAGATTTTTGCGCATCCGATGTTCGCTATCACCGTGCACTTGTTGATGCGACCCATAACCCTGTTCTAAAATTTCAAATGTTTACTGTCATAGAAGCATTACAGCCTGTAGAGAACCTTGTGATTTACCGCTTTCGCCAACGTGAAAAAATCGTCCGCCATCATGAGAAAATCCTGAGTGCTATCACGGCACAAGATCAGGAGAAGGCCAAAGATGCAATTAACGAGCAGATGGCCTATTTACGCGAACGCTTTGCACAAGCTCAGGATTGGCGCTCCCAAAAAGATAACGAAACCTGATGTCCAAAAAGAAACGCGGCTGTCATGGTAAAACCAATGACAACCGCGTGTGCCCCACCAAAACCAGGCCTCATCCATTATAATCTGTTCTATTCTACAGATTAAAGTGCCCCCACGAATGGATGGACCCCTTGGTTATTAGAACAGGATTAATTAGCCCTGTTCCTCTTCCTCATCATCCCAGCCTTCTGGGAGTTCATGAGCAATTCCTTTGTGGCAATCAATACAGGTTTGGCCTTTGTCTTGGGCTTTAGAATGGCGTTTCTGTGAGCGCCTTTCCTGCTTTGTGATGTCCATGTATTCAAAACTGTGACAGTTCTTGCACTCTCGTGAGTCCGTCGTTTCCATAGCAGACCAAACGTTTCTTGCCAGTTGCAGGCGTTTAGCTTCAAACTTCTCACGCGTGTCAATCGTGCCTAAAATTTTATGGAGAACTTCGTTAGACGCTTTTATTTTACGAACAACCTTATGAATCCATTCTTTTGGAACATGACAATCCGGGCAAGTTGCACGAACACCAGTGCGGTTATTGTAATGAATAGTCTCTTTATATTCTTCGTAAACGTTATTCTTCATTTCATGACATGAAACGCAGAATGTTTCCGAGTTGGTCATTTCCATGGCCCAGTTGAAACCACCCCAACCGCCGACGCCTATGACGATACCAACGGCAAGCAGAGCCCCCATCGAAAGTGTTCGACTAGGAGATTTTAATTTCTGCCATATACTTTTTTGATCCAAGTCTTGGGCCATAATTTAGATTCTTCTTTCAAATATTTTTAGTAGGTATTTTCAAACTGGTTTCATACTGATCGATACCCGAGAGAATCCCCGGGTATCGATCAAATTATATTTTGCCAATTTGTTGACGTTTATTGCGCACCCGTGAAGGTGTTTGAAACCAGTGGTGAAGTATCAGCTTGAGGGACATGGCACTGGGTACAGAAGTATCGACCCATATTAAGCTTGTCGCCTTCTACGCCAGCATCATCCACATAGTGGCTTTTGCCAACCATTGGCGATTCTTCTTCTTTATAATTGGCTTTGTCATGACACTTCAGACAACGATTTGCCTTCAGATTGATTTTATATTTAGCAACTTTATGTGGAATCAACGGCGGTTGAGTCTTAAAGTTGCGTTCAAATTTCTCCAGATCAAGTTTTAACTTGGCGACCGGAGGTGGGGATTGTTGTTCTTCAAGAGCGAGCGACCCACGCAATGAGGATACTTCATCAGCATTTACTGAACTCATTGGTAAAGCGGCAAGAAGTGCAATCATCAATCCAATTGGCATCAAAGAAATCAAGCGTTTCATGGCATAGCCTCCAAAATAATAACGCGAAACGGGTTTTTTCATTTTAAACTCCATAGTAACAATCACTGTTCCAGGCAATCAGGCGACCTTTTTCAATTTAAGATCAGCCTTTGACTGACTGTTAGCGATGATTGGCCCACCAAAACGTGAACCGAATTCAAAAACATTCAAGGCACAAACATCAATGCAGCGCCCACAGTTGGTGCAAGCTCCGGCATGTATTACCGGGCTGGCATTTTGTTTAGCTCCTTTGAGAGCTGGCGAAATAACTTGTTGCTCAGGGCAGACTGCATAACAGTCCATGCAATCATTACAGTCCTCACGACGCACGGCACTTATACGTAGGACTGCTGCCTTACCTAAAGTTCCATAGAATGCGCCGACAGGGCATAGATGGCTGCACCATCCACGTTCACTGATAAGCAAATCAAACAGGAACAGAGCAATAACAACGCCCCAGAACCAGCCAGCCCCAAAGACTATGCCGCGATAGATCATCGTAACCGGATTAACCAATTCCCAAGCCAGCACTCCTGTTGCAAATGCAACGCCAAGTGTCATAGCAAGCATCCAATATCTGACGGAATTGGAAAACTTGACCCCGCCCTGAATTCCCAATCGAGCACGGGTCCAATGAGCAGCATCCGTAATAATGTTAACCGGGCAAACCCAGGAACAATAAGTGCGCCCACCAAGCAACAAATATACTGCGGTAACGATAAGGGCTCCGACAATTGCTGTCATTTCAGGCACATGACCTGCAGCGAATGTCTGTAGTAATATATAAGGATCAGTCAAAGGTAAGACATCAAGTGTAAGACTCGACGAAATTTGCCCCTTGATGAGATAATACCCACTTAACGGGCCGATCAGAAATAACCCGAGAAACCCTACCTGCGACGCTCGACGCAAGATCAACCAGCGATGGGCAGTCAGCCATCCTCTTGCCAATACGGAATCATGTCCTGGATTGGTTTTGGCGCTCATGGGTTGACCTCCGGTAAGCGGTCTGGCAGATCGGTAATTCCCTGAATTAAGGATTCACCATGCTTTTCTTTTTCGACCCATCCCAATCGATAATGCTTCCCGAGGGTTCCTTTGGCGAGCTCGCCGGGCAATACTTTTATGGCGGCATCTTCAAGAACACATGAACGTTCGCACTTCCCACACCCTGTGCAATACTCGCTGTGCACAGTGGGAATAAAGGTGGCATGTTTGCCCGTGCGAATATTCGGATGAACTTCCAGTGTTATCGCCTTGCCTAACAATGGGCAAACTCGATAACACACATCACAACGCAATCCGTTGAAGTTAAGACAGGTTTCCTCATCAGTCAGAACCGCCAACCCCATACGGGCATCATCAATATTCGTTAAATTTTTATCCAACGCCCCGGTTGGGCAAGCCGCAACACAGGGAATATCTTCACACATTTCACAAGGGTAATCGCGTGCAACAAAAAATGGTGTGCCAACTGGTACATCATCTTCAATCTTTGAAAGTTTCAGAGTTGGATATGGACAATCATTCACACACAACCCACAACGAACACAGGCTGATAGAAATTCAGATTCTTCCCCTGCCCCGGGAGGACGAACAGCATTCACAGGCAAGGAATGGGCCTGCTTAACAAGAAACGCCAACCCCATGCCAATTAT
>JABJOR010000547.1 GCA_018664265.1 Rhodospirillales bacterium | reverse complement strand
CCAAGGTCTCCCGTCCAATTGAAAAGAGTCTCTGCAACTTTGCCGTCTGGCTTAAGGTGTTGTGAAAATAAGTCACAAAACCGCCCTGTGAAAGGTGAGTCCAGATTGTGGCAATTGATAGCCTGAGTTTTAAATGCAGAATGAATAGTCAAATCATGTGTTCCGGATTAATTTGGCTAGCTGTTGGTCATGCAGGCGAGAAAGAAGAATTAGTGACAGGCATGCACCGCAGAGCGCCAGGAACATATCCCACTGTGTATCCCAGGGGTCGCCTTGTGTACCGAGAAAGGCTTCGGCAGATTGATCAAGACTGATAGCTGCCCACCATTCTATTATTTCGTAAAAAGCACTGAAGGCAAGACAGAAGCATATAGATATGAAAGCAAGCCACTTCCCAGGTTTGAGTGGGCTGCGGCGTAATAGTATTTCACGAGCTATTATTACAGGAATGAAACCCTGTGCTAAATGCCCAATTCTATCATAAGGATTTCGAGCCAGTTCAAAGGCTTCCTGTAGCCAAAACCCGATAGGGGCCAACGCATAGGTGTGTTCCCCACCATGCATCAGAATAATTGCATGGATAAAAATCAGATAATAAGCAACTTTGGTCAGAGGGAAGGTGTGATAGCTAAAAAATATTACCGGCAGGGCAATCAGGATAGGCGCTATCTCGAGGAACCAGGTCAACCGATCATGTGGAGCAATCCCCGTTAGCATAAGATAGCACATCCCACTGAACAGCAGGATTTTATAGCGTTGGTGATCCGTTAGTCCCATTATATCAAGAATAGATCATCCAGCGCTTTGAACAGATCATCACCGAATGATGCGCCTTTTTGTATAATCGGCGTGCTCTTGGGCAAGAACTGTAACTGTTCATCATCGGCATCCAGACTGGTGATTAGTGCCAGGGGAATATTACGAGTTGATGGCATGGCAGAAAGGCCAACAGCAAGATCAATTCCATACAGTTCCGGCATAACAGCTGAAATAATGATGAAGTCAGGCTTGGTTCTGACAATTAAAGGGAAGGCTTCAAAAACAGTGGTGACCACATGGACGCGATAACCACATTGTTTCAATTCACGTTCTACAAAGTGAGATGCCGTGCCATGCAGCATGACCAGCATCACTTCTATATTGCGGACTTCAATATCATCTTCACTGAAACTGACCTGAGCAGGTAACTTTCGAACAATTGTTGATACATCGGAATCCAGACTGATGCGCCCTTCAAGAGTATCCGTGAGATAATCAATAAAAATTTGCATATCATCAACGGCACGAGGTGGCAGTTCTTTGATACTGCTGAGGTAGTTCTCCATTCGGTGTGCAATGGTTCCAATCAGACGCAAGCCAACGGTTCCAGCCTGCTTTTTTAAAATCAGACTGGTATGACGGGCCTTTGTTGCAAATTCAGGCATCTGGTCGGGGTCATGGCGAACCTCACCAAGCAGCAAATCGAGCGAGTTCACCAGTTCTTGTGCTTCATCCATCGCTTCCAGGCGAATGTTTTCTGCAACCTCTTCAAATTCGCCAGCATAAATTCCACTGAAATCTTCAGACATAGTGTATACCTCGATTGAGTCCACCCCTTGCCAGAAAGGGTGTCTCTGCTTTTGGTGTTTATTATACCATAAAATACTCCATACCAGATACAGTAAAGCAGTAAGTTTGTAGCGACCAGCTTGTTCCGTATAGATACTAATGTATTATCCATTTGAATGCTCTGTTGCAGGATATAAAGCGCAGCAGATGTCATTAATTAGTCTCATATTAGTGTCATTTTAAGCTTCAGGATGTGTTCTATGCGAGAAATCGCTTTGGTAGCTTTTACAACATATTTTGCAACTATTGCCCCGCTTGATATTGCGGCGGTGTTTGCTGCTTTGACACACCGTACGACACCTTCCCAACGTATATCCATGGCGTTTAAAGGAACCGTGATCGGGGCTTGCGTATTGCTGTTCTTTGCCTTTTTCGGGGAAGCTGTGCTCAGGAATTTTGGCATATCCTTGCCAGCCCTTCGTACGGCGGGCGGTATATTGCTGTTGTTAATGGCCATAGATATGGTGTTCGCTCGCCAGTCCGGCGGAATGACCACCACAGATGAGGAAAATCAGGAAGCCCTTGGCAAACAGGACGTCTCAGTCTTTCCAATTGCAACACCTTTGATTGCGGGCCCAGGCTCCATTGGTGCGACGATTTTGCTGATTGCGAACGCAAAAGGGGACCAAACCCACATATTCACAATTATTGCCGCGATGTTGAGCGTCGTCACATTGGCTTTTCTGTTAATGATGGTCGCAACACATGTGCATAAATTGCTTGGTGTGACGGGTCTGCAAGTAATTTCGCGTGTGGTAGGTGTGTTGCTGGCGGCTCTTGCCATGCAATTCATATTCGATGGTATAAGTGCCAGTGGGATTTTTTCTTAAACACGAGATAGAAGCTAATTTTAAATTATGAGT
>JABJOR010000546.1 GCA_018664265.1 Rhodospirillales bacterium | reverse complement strand
CCGCGTCCGGTTGAACAACACAGGCATCCACATCAGGACCATCCTTTGATGCCAACACCAAAGGCGCGCCATCCCCTGCCAAAATAAACGCAGCGTCTGCATCCTGGTTTGCCAGTTTTACCAAAACCTCCTCATAGGTTGCGACAAAGGCTTCACCCACAGGGTGCAAATCCTGATCAAATTCCTGCAAGAAGACATCGCCGCGTTTTGTGTCAATCACACACAGCACAGATCTGCCGGCCCGCGCGTCAGGCGCGACACTGTGAGCCAAGACTTCGAACGTGGAAATTCCGATCAGAGGCCGACCGGTAGCCAGAGCAAACCCGCGTGCAGTCGCAAGACCAATACGCACCCCGGTGAAGGCTCCCGGTCCCGTGGTGACAGCCAGCATATCAAGCTCCAGCGGGGCAATCCCGGCTTGCTTAAGAACAGTATCTATCATCGGCACCAGCGCTTCCGATTGCCCACGTGCCATGGACTCAAAGCATTTGGCTTTGATAGAGCCATCTTCCCATATAGCCACAGAGCAAAACGCCGTGGATGTATCAAACGCCAGAATTTTCAATCTCGAAAACTTTCAAAAATAAACCTCTGTTTAACCAGCATGCGTGCATTATAGGGCCATATAGAAGTATAGAATATCTCAGTACGAATAAGGTTACGGAAATACGATCAATGTCAATGAATAACAAGATTTTCCATGTTCTTGCAGCGCTGGCTTTCAGCTTTGGAAGCTTACTCCAGGCACCGCAAGCCCAAGCTCAAGATGCCGAAGACGCCCTCGCCAACAGTGCCGTGGTCTTAATGTATCACCGCTTTGGTGATGATCGTTTTCCCAGCACCAATATTCGTCTGGAGCAATTTCAAAACCACCTGAGCGAGTTGGCGAACGATAAATATAATATTCTTGCCCTTAAAGACATCATTGCCCGTCAGGAACGTGGTGAAACCCTGCCGGACAGAGCCATTGGCATTACCATGGATGATGGTTACGCAACCATCTATGACGTTGCCTGGCCTTTGCTGAAAAAAGCTGGATTTCCCTTCACCGTTTTCATTTCCACCGATGCCATTGACCGGGGTCTGGCGGATATGATGAGCTGGGATCAATTACGTGAAATGGCGGCAAGCGGCGTCACAATCGCGGCCCACACCGGTTCGCATTTGCATATGCCAAAGCATTCCATCACCCGGACATCCGATGAAATTATTCGCTCGGCAAGACGGCTTGAGGAAGAACTGGGCACAAAACCCACACTGTTTGCCTATCCCTACGGCGAGGTCAGCCTTGCCATCAAGAGGCAAGTCGCCAAAGCAGGATTCATGGCCGCCTTTGGGCAACATTCCGGAGCGTTCGCACCCTCCGATGACCGGTTTTACCTGCCACGGTTTTCCCTGAATGAACGATTTGGCGATATGGGCCGCTTTATCACTGCCAGCAACGCCCTGCCCTTGCCACTTAATGACATTACCCCGGAAGACGTTTATCTGGGCAGAATTGAAGGCGCTGCAAATAACCCGCCAGCCATGGGCTTCACCCTGGCCCAAGCCATGCCGCGAATTGACGAACTGGGATGCTTTTTGTCCCATGAAGGCAAAGGCGTTATTCAATCAATCGGTGACGTGCGCTTTGAAGTCCGCGTTGAAACACCCTTCCCCAAAGGCCGCACCCGCTTGAACTGCACTCTGCCGGGCTCCGGCAAAAACGCAGGTCGCTGGCACTGGTTCGGCCAAATCTATTATCTTTCTGATTAATCTGAATATCGGAATAGCCGATGATAGACTACCGTCACATGAAGCTGTCCGAAATAGGCCGTATCGCCGAAATAGATCGAACGGAGTACGTCACGAAGGCGTATCAACAAAATGGATCTGAACTTGATCTGATTGATGTTGAATGGGACATCCGCCATTGGTCCGTACAAGATCAACTCAAAGAGTGGGATAAATATTTGCAAGCCGATTGTGTGCTCTGGGGCGCATTTGACGGTGACTTGCTTGCAGGATTTTGTGGCTACAGGCCAAATATTGCACCCCGAATGGGCCAGTTTGCACTGCTGTATGTGAGTGCGCCGTATCGCCGCCAAGGCATTGGGCGCAAGCTCGCCGAAATGCTTTTGGAGTATGCAAAAGAAAAACAGGTTGTCCGTCTGTATCTCACCGCTGAACACACCAGAGGAACCATTGAGTTTTATCGTAGTTTGGGATTTCAACCGACGGATAAGCCATTACCAGAATTGCTGAAAATGGAGCCTGAGGATATTCATATGATCATGGAAATACCACTGTAATACACCCATGATTCATATCATAGTTTGCTTAGCCGCTTTATATTAGACTCCAATTGAGTTGGGGCTGTATAACAGACTAAAATATTATATTGTCGAATAATTGAAGAGTTGGCAGAGAGCTGAGAAGACAATGAGCACAGCATTCACGCCTAATGTTACAGAGAATCATTCAGGGCAATACTTCAAAATAATGGGAGGGGTTCGCCTGATTATTTTCTCCCTTATGTTTTGGCTCGGTTGTGGGCCTCAGCTCCTGGCTGCCAATCTGGATTCAACTGCGAAAACGGAACTGCTCTTAACCACACCTGAAAATGAAGGGGCCTTAACCTTCTATCTTAAAATGTTTTTCGAGGAACTCGGCAACCGCACCGGAATCAAATTTACGATTGCGGAGCAACCAAAAAAACGTGCCCTGGTTGAGGCTGAGGCAGGTAATGTCGATGGTTTAGCAGCCAGAATAAAGGGCCTAAGCAAGCTCGGTTTTCAAAACCTGAAGGTTATCGACGCCTCGCATTTTACTGTTCAGCACGTCATATTCGCGAAAAGACAAGATATCAAGGACCACGTAAGCGATATCCAAAGCCTTATCGAAGGAGCGCCGCGCCTGAAATATAAAGTGGCTTTCTTACGCGGCAGTAAGAAGGCTGAGCTATTGCTCGCTGATCTACCAGAAGAATTCAGAGATGTCGTTAAAGACCCTGAAGAAGCTTTCATCAAAATGCAGCATGATCGTTTGGGTGTTTTTCTTGGCGGGCCTGGAATCGTTAGCAGAGCTATTTTAAAGGACAAAT
>JABJOR010000545.1 GCA_018664265.1 Rhodospirillales bacterium | reverse complement strand
TCGAACCGTAACTTCGAAGGCCGTCAGGGTCGTGGAGGCCGCACCCATCTGGTCAGCCCCGCCATGGCCGCAGCCGCTGCCATCACGGGTAAGCTCACGGATGTTCGCAAGCTGGATAAGGGATAAAGATTATGGATAAATTCACCACCCTGACAGGCGTCGGCGCACCATTAAGTCTGGTCAACATCGACACCGACATGATCATCCCGAAGCAGTTCCTGAAAACCATCAAGCGTACAGGACTGGGCAAAAGCCTGTTCTTCGAGATGCGTTTTGATGATGCTGGCAACGAAGTCGAAGACTTCGTTCTGAACCAGCCAGCCTGGCGCAATGCAGAAATTCTGGTCACAGGCGAAAACTTCGGTTGTGGCTCAAGCCGCGAGCATGCCCCCTGGGCGCTGCTGGATTTTGGCATCCGTTGTGTGATCGCCGAAAGCTTCGCTGATATTTTCTACAACAACTGCTTCAAAAACGGGATCTTGCCGATCAGGCTCCCTAAAGAAGATGTTGAAAAACTTTTGGAAGACGCCGAGCGCGGCTCCAACGCCACCATCACCGTTGATCTGGAAAGCCAGACCATCAAAGGCCCCGACGGCGGCACCATCAACTTTGAAGTCGAAGAATTCCGCAAACACTGCCTGCTAAACGGCCTGGACGACATCGGCCTGACTATGCAGAAAAAAGAAAACATCGACAGCTTCGAAAGCAAACAAAAACTCAGTGAGCCCTGGCTGTATTCCTGATTGTTTTATAATTTTTAAAAAGCCCCGCTGGATTATCCCAACGGGGCTTTTATGTCGCCTCAGTAAATCAACCCGACAACACTGCCTGTCATACAGGTTGCGATTGTTGCGGCGATCATGGCTCTAAATCCAAGTGAAACTATTTCCGCTCGCCTTTCGGGAACCATTGCCCCCATGCCGGCAATCAGGATGCCAAGACTTGGCAGGCTGGCGAAACCACACAAACCATAAAGCATAATTATCCGGCTGCGTTCGGCCAAATCATCTGCACCCAATTGAGCCATATCCAGATAAGCCACAAACTCTGTCAAGACGAGCCGTGTTCCCAGTAATTTCCCTCCGATCATAGCCTCTCGCCATTCCAATCCCATAAACCAGGCGAACGGTGCAAAAATATAGCCCATAATCAACTGAATAGTCAGAGGCTCACCCGCAACGTCTGGAAGAACGCCTAAAACCATATTTGCCAGATGAACCAAGGCAACCACCACAATCAGCATTGCAACGATATTGAGGATGAGTTTAATACCGGAGCCTGTACTGATAACCAGAGCCTCCATGGCGCTATCGGCTTCTTGCGGGGGAACAAGTTCATCAGCCTCTGTTGCCGTGCCATTTCCAGGGATCATCACCCGGGCAACCATGATCGCAGCTGGCGCACTAATAAACGACGCAGTCAGGATATGGCCCAGAACATTATCCATAAATGTGCCCAAAATTGCGGCGTACAGCACCATGACCGTGCCTGCAACAGTTGCCAGACCGCAACTCATCACGATAAACAATTCACTCCGGTTCAGGCTTTTTAAATAAGGCCGAATGAAAAGCGGAGCCTCTACCATGCCAACAAAGATATTGGCAGCCGTACTGACACCAACAGCACCGCCAATTCCCATGGTTTTTCGCAACATCCAGGAAAAGCCGCGCACGATGGCGGGTAAGATATTCCAATAAAACAACAATGCTGAAATAGCACTCATAACCAAAATTAACGGCAAGCCCCGAAAGGCAAAAACCCATGCCGCCCCCGGGAATGGTTCCTTAAAAGGCAATGGAGCACCACCGATATACCCGAAAACCAATGATGTACCTTGCTCTGTTGCTTCCTGTATTGCCAAGACAACGGAATTCAGGCCCAGAAAAACCATTTGAAACAGCGGCACTTTCAAAAGCAAAACGGCAATGATTAATTGCAGAGCAACACCCATGACAGGAACTTTCCAGGATATGGCCCGGCGGTTTTCACTCAATCCATATGCAATGGCGCATAACGCCAATATTCCAACTATTCCTTGAATGACTGACATAGATATACCCTATTGATTTGTTAATTTAAGAGTTTTCAGTGTGACGGTTTGACGTACAGGGGTCTTGGCAGTAAAAAGTCGCATAAATTTTCCCCAAAAACAAACCATGGAAATCCTGCAATGGCATCAAATAAAAATCTTCTCATCCTTCCCGGTGACGGCATCGGCGCGGAAGTAATGGCGGAAGTGAACACGATTATTAACTGGATGGGCAAAAACTGCTCGATCAATTTTGATGTCAACGAAGGCCTTGTCGGTGGTGCAGCCTATGATGCACACGGCGAGTCCATTTCCGACAACGACCTGGACGCCGCCATGAACGCGGACGCGGTTTTGCTTGGTGCGGTTGGTGGTCCACAGTGGGATCATGTGGCCCGCCATCACCGCCCGGAAGCTGGCCTGTTGAAACTGCGCAAGGAAATGGATCTGTACGCCAACCTGCGCCCGGCTGTTGTGTTTGATGCACTGGCGGAAGCCTCCTCGCTGAAGCTTGATCTGGTCAAGGGACTGGATATTCTCATCGTGCGCGAGCTGACCGGTGGTTGTTACTTTGGCGAGCCTCGCGGTATTGAAGAACTGCCTGATGGCACGCGACGCGGCGTTGATACACAAGTCTACACCTCACCTGAAATCGAGCGTGTATCGCGCGTCGCCTTTGAGCTGGCAAAGAAACGCGGCAACATGGTTCACTCTGTCGAAAAAGCCAACGTCATGGAATCCGGGGTGTTGTGGCGTTCAGTTGTCACAGACCTGCATGCCAAAGAGTACGCAGACATCACATTACATCACATGTACGCCGATAATTGCGCCATGCAGCTTGTGCGTTACCCGAAACAATTTGATGTTGTGGTCACCGATAACCTGTTTGGTGATTTGCTGTCCGATTGCGCCGCCATGCTGACAGGATCGCTCGGCATGCTGCCATCTGCGTCTCTTGGTGATGTTGACGAATCAGGCCGTCGTCAGTCCATGTACGAGCCAGTCCATGGCTCCGCCCCCGACATTGCCGGACAAGGCATGGCCAATCCACTGGCCTGTATCCTGTCGTTTGCCATGTGCCTGCGCTACTCATTCGATATGGG
>JABJOR010000544.1 GCA_018664265.1 Rhodospirillales bacterium | reverse complement strand
GGCGCGTTTGCTATAGTGCTTGTTAGCGGCATAGACCAATCCGAGCAAGACCATGCAGGCGCCCAGAACCAGCAAGGCGATTGTTTGCGTTCGCTGCCTCCAGGGAGTCAGTGCGACGTTAACCGGCGTCGACGTCACCAAATAAATCGGGTATCCACTGACCAGAGCGTAACTGACGACCCTTATGGTTCCATTGGTAAAAAGGGTGCCAATAAACCGGCCCGTTGAAACGCCCCCTTCACCCCTGCCAATAAAGTTAACGACTTTTCCGGCGACATCCTCAAATTCACTGGAAAACTTGCCCGAGGCGGCAAAAATCATTCCGGCACGGGTGACGTAGGCGGCGCTGATATCCTGTTCCGATTCGACCCGGTCGTAAAATTCCTTGAAATATCCCTGCGTAACAAGGGCCATCGCTATGCCGTCGAAGCTGCCATCGGGCTTTAGGATTTTTCGACTTGTGGAAAAGAACCACCGGCCCGTTGTTCGACCAACTAGAGGTTTGCCCATATACAGTTGATTATCTTTGCTGTTCAGGTGGTGTTGAAAATATTTCCGGTCATGAATGTCCATACCGATACTTTTTTTGCGTTCGGTATAGCGAATGATGCCAGCCTGATCGGTAAGGATAAGCCCTCTAACTTGCGGCAAAGCGGCAATATAATCTTCAAATTCGTTAATGATTTCTTGGGAGGAACGATGCTCGGAAACCCGATCCCGTTCTGCCTGTTTTTTAACGGTCAAGAGGGTGAGGTTCACAGCGTCGAGGGAACGGGCCGCATGTTCTGCCAAATTTTGCGACATCGTCTGGGCATGCCGCAACGCCCATGCTCGCGTGTTGCGGAAATCTTGCCAAATGCTCAACACGGCCACGGCAATGATAAAAAACAGCGCCCCGAAACCGATCAGTGAAATGTGGGTGCCTAAAGGACTTTTCACCTTATCAGTTTCACGCAAAATCTCTCTCTTCAAAAAGATTCATGACGAAAAATAAAACCGATCAAATTGCAGATACTGTTTATAAACAGGGCCGAAAAATAATTTCGGAAATATTCCGGGGGCTTAATTGTTTTTGCACTGACCCTGCGGGTTCATGTCTTCAACCTAACATATTGGCGAATTTCGATGTTTTTGTTAGGTCACGTTTGCCGAAAATTATTCCGATCATGAACATCGGAAAAATCATCGACGCCATCCAGTGTATTTCTTACCGCTTTGGCTAACTCCGTTTGATTATAAGGCTTGTTCAACAAATTAGCAGCCAATTCTGCATACTTTGATCCATCGGGACTAAAGTAATCTTCCTTTTTCTTTGTAAATCCGCTTGTCAACAGTGCCTTCAGTGACGGGCACTTTTTTTGTGCGGCAATGGCCAACTGATAACCATCCAGGTCCCCGGGCATGATGATGTCGCTGAACAAAAGGTCTATGTCCTGATTGTCTTCTATAATTTTAATAGCCTGATCACCGCTATTGGCGGTAATCGTTCTGTAGCCAAGATCATGCAGGTGAGAGACGGCAATTTCGACCAGATGCTCTTCGTCATCCACCACCAAAATGATCTCTTTTCCGTGCGGCAGGTCGAGATCGGCCTCGCTCTTTTTCTCGCGGTTTACATCTTCATTTCCGCGTGGCAGATACAGATTGACAGTCGTCCCTTCGCCTCGCTCAGAATAAATACTGATGTGTCCACCGGAACGCTGAACAAATCCATAAACCATGCTTAAGCCAAGACCGGTTCCTTTACCTTCTTCCTTGGTCGAGAAAAATGGTTCAAGAACCCTTTCTCTGATTTCCGGCGTCATTCCATGGCCGGTGTCGCTTACAGAAAGCATGACGAACTCGCCTACCTGATATTGTGGATTATGCCTTACATATTTTTCATCCAGAACCTTGTTGGCCGTCTCGATTACCAGTCTACCGCCATCAGGCATCGCATCACGTGCATTCAGGGCCAGGTTAAGAATTGTGTCTTGTAGGTCCCCTGGATCCACTTCAACTTTCCACAAATCTGCACTTAAGTGGTGTTCAACTTTGATCGCCACTGTCAAAGATTTTGAAAGGAGTTCTTCAAGGTTTTCGATAAATTCATTGACTGAAGTCAGTTTTGTTCCGTGGGCCTCCATGCGAGAGAAACCAAGAAGTTTGCGGGTCAAATCAGCCCCGCGCATGACACCCTTAAGGGCGACGTCGATACGATCTGTCGCCTTGGCATCCTTGCCAACCATGCGCTGAAGAATCTGAAGATTCCCCATCACGATACCAAGAATATTGTTGAAGTCGTGCGCAATCCCGCCGGTTAACTGTCCAACGGCTTCCATTTTTTGCGAGCGACGGAATTGCTGCTCGAGCAGAATTATTTTGCTGTTGTCCTTACCGGTTCCCCGGTATCCCCTGAAAGTTCCGTCCTGATCAAATACGGGCGTACCATTAACGCTGGCTGGAATCGCATTGCCGTCACTGGTTGGAATGTCAAAGTTAAAATCGCGAAATGGACGGTGATTTTCCAGATCGTCGTAATGCTGACGC
>JABJOR010000543.1 GCA_018664265.1 Rhodospirillales bacterium | reverse complement strand
CTGGAGCTGGCGCAGGTGCTGGAGTTGGTGCACCGTTTTGTGGTTGTGAGCCACGCCTTCCGAACATTACGTTTTCCTACTTACGTTTACGAATACTGAATTCTATTTATTTGACTTTTTAAGTCTTGAGAAAAATGACTTTTTCTCTTCTTCCTGTACATTTTCACCGCCAATCACTTCGGCTAGCTCGATAATTGTAGCAACGGTTTTGCTTTTATTTGAAACAACGGACAGCAGTTCACCATTATTCTGGGACCGCCCGAACAAATCCGCATCATAAGGAATCATCGCCGCTGGTGTTATTGCCACGGCTTCCTTGAACTCCTTATCAGAAAGCTCGGATTTCTTTGATGCACCAACCTGATTGAGTACAAGACGTGTTGGCGCATCGACACCGCGCTTCGGCCCTATAAATTCTACCATACTTTTTGCATTTCGCAGATTCGTAAGATCAGGCTTGCCAACCAGAATAACTTCATCCGCCGCAGCCAGGCCATCACTGATCCAGGGAGCCCACAAATGCGGTAAGTCAAGAATGATGAAATCCGCCATTGGTTTAACGGCCTTCAACAATTGATCAAACAGATTATGGGTTATCTGCATTCCAACGCTCAAAGAGGCCGGAGAAGCTAGTATAGAAACATTATCACCACCAGATACAAGATACTGATCCATTAATGCCGTATCCAGCTTACCCGTTTGTGACAAGGCATCGACGACAGTTTGACGAGGCTGCACATTAAAATTCAGAGCCGCTGTTCCGTAACAAATATCAAGATCAACCACGATTGATTTTTTATCATGAAGCCTTGCCAGTTCCCGAGCCGTATTGTGGGCAACAACACTATTACCAACACCGCCAGACAGTCCGTAAAAAGCAATGAGCTTTCCATCAGTATCTGTTTCGTGCCCGGCATAAACCTTGGCAATTGACTCACGCAATTTTTCTGAATCAACAGGGCCAACCAAATAATCACTGACACCGTTTTTTATGAGTTCCTGAAAAAGCAAAATATCATTGTGGGTTGAAATCAGGATCAAGCGTGTGTCAGGGTCACAAACATTCGCCAGCTCTTCCAGTTTCTGAAAGAATGTATCGCGCGGCTCATCCATCTCTACGATCAGAAGGTTCGGTGTTTTGCGTTCCTGAAGAACAGAGGCCGCTGTTTGAACACCACCGGGCTGTATTTCAAACTCTGAGCGAAATAACAACCGATCGCCACGCAATGCGTCCATGGCATCCATGGTTTCTTGCGTTAAAGGATATCCGCCAATTGAAATTCTAAGTATCACAGTCGTTTCACCATCATTTATTCAGTGCCCCCTGCTGTTGCGCGGTATGTCCTGATTATAACGGCACCCATATCGCCGGGAAAATCACTCATAGTTTGTGCTGATTGCAAATCTCCAGGATTTGCTACCATTAATCCCAAATTTCGCTGAGTCGCGCATCCCAAGTTAGAGTGAACTGTATTGGACCAATTAGATGAAGAACTGGACGACCAGTCTCCGCATTCAGGTAACTGCACTGTATTTGCTGTAAACGAGAGAACGGCATTCAAATCATTCCCGGCATCCATCGGCATCACTATTATTTGAGATGCCCTTACACCGGACTTCATCAATATCTGTTTGATCATACTGATATTGCTAGCCACTTGTTCATCACTTTGGCCAAAACGTTTGATTTCAATTGCTATGGGGCCATTCGCGCGACCTTGAAATTCATGAACAATACTATTGAAAACAGGGCCTGGAATTTCCTGATCCAAAGCACCAGAAATTTCCATAGATATGGTTTCTTCACCAATGACAAACTCATGATTTGACTCATAATCAGAACTGCGTGGCGTATCACAAGCCGTCAACGCCATCAGTGCTACAAAGGGGATTACTGCCAGAATGCGACAATATCCGATAGTTTTATTTCCATAAAATTTCATGACATCATCATTCCATGATATATCCAAATGGGCCATCCAGAAGCTCAGACCAGAAGGGACGAGTCCCTCCTTTCCCATACTCTTTATGCAAACGGCCCAACAGATACAAATCTGTATCACTAGACGGCTCAAAACCGTCTGTTGGCAATGATAAAGGTGTGTCATTACCGACAGGTTCCGCCAGATAAGCCGTAACTGTTATGACGAGCTCAGTTTCATCGTTTTGAAAACTGGTGCTTCGAAACAAGACACCAAGGAGAGGAAGGTCTTTAAGGAACGGAAACCCGGAGATACTATTGCTATTATTCTGCTGGATCAGCCCAGAAATCATCATGGACCCACCGCTGGGTAATTCCACTGTGGTTTCCGTATTTTTAGTCTTAAAGCCAGGAACGCCATCGACAGCTACCGACGTGTCAACTTCGCTAACTTCTGTCGAAACATTCAGGCTAATCAAGCCTTTATCCAAAACAGTTGGTGTAAAATCAAGAAGAATTCCGTACTCCACCAGGCTGATTATTGCATTGCCATTATCATCAACCCCGGATTGAATTGGAACTTCACCACCAGATGTGAAGCTGGCCGTTTCACCAGAACGGGCTGTTAACGTTGGTTCTGCCAATGTCTTGACCAGACTTTGGCTCTCGAGAGCATCAAATGTAACATTTGTAAGCCCCCTCAGAACCCGTGTTGCACCACCATTTACAAAGACATCCGTTACATCCGGGGTTGGCGTCGTGAAACTTATACCCCGTCCTGCCTGTGTGTAAGTTCCCGTCAATCCGACTGCGAGGTCTTTGACAGTCCCCCTGTCCATTTCAGAAACCCGGACTTTGATAATGACCTGCTGCGAGCCACTGATTGAGAGCATATTCGTAATTAAAGCCGGGTCTGCAACAAATGTCGTTGCGATACGAACGGCGTCATCAACAGCCGTTGCCGACTGGACGGCACCAGACAAATAAATATTTCCGCCATGAACATCAACTTCAATATTTTCATCAGGCAGAAGTTTTTTCAAGGCATGGCGTAGTTCTACCGCGTCCATAGCAACCTGGACTTCAATCTGATTAATGACAGCACCATCCTCATTCATGAACAGGATATTGGCAGCTCCCACGCTCTTGGGTAGAATAAACACCTGATATTCATTTGCCTGATTAATCATCACATCTGCGATGCCTTCATTGGTCACAACAATACCGCGAACCGGTTCTGGCAAATTGATCAACTGCGTCTTGTTCAATGTTGCGCTAATCACAACATTTTCGCCCGCAACACCTGGGCTGGATGTTGATGGCAGATTTATAACCGTTGATGAACCCTGAGATGCCCCTGACCATTGTGGCACTTCCTGGGCATACGCCTCAGGCATCATTACACCGTTCAGCAGGATAAGACATGCTGTCAAAAGGCCCGCGACTGCGGTGTGTATGTAATTCATCGCACTCATTTGAATTCAATTACCTCAGTTGCTGCTGAACCACCACGATAAACCTCAACGACATTTGCCTTCTTTTTCTCAG
>JABJOR010000542.1 GCA_018664265.1 Rhodospirillales bacterium | reverse complement strand
TTCTTCATGGATGAGAAATTTGAAGACTTGGTATTAGGTGAGTGTGTGACGGCACCTCATGGCTATGACCAACCGGAAATTTATGAAACCATTGATCGTAGTACTGCCTCGCAGATAGGACGCGGCAAAGGGAGCTCTTTAGATGATATGTATGCCCTTGGCATAACGATCATGTTCATGATGCTAGGTCATAATCCTGCGCAACACATGAACACCATTGAACTTTTAACCGAGAAAATCGATCGTGGTACCTACGCCGCAATCAGTCAGAGTTCTCGCGTCCCTTTACCTGTTATTGAATTATTGCGCGGGCTGTTAAGTGACGATGAAGAATCCCGATGGTCACTGGAAGCCACCGAAATTTGGATCGACGGCCGTAAAAAACCCACTGTACAACGACGCAGCCCACACAAAGCCAAAGCCCCCTACACATTTCAGGGCCGGCCACACAGTAGCCCTCGTACTCTGGCCTATGCATTTTCACTGGTACCGGAGGAAGCTTTCAGAACTATCAAAGCGGATGAGACATTCGAAACATGGGTGCGGCGCAGCCTTGAAGACCGCGATTTGTCTGAAAAGTTAAAAGGCATGGTCGAAATGGCTAGCAGAGGCGGTAGCGGTGGGCAACATACGCCCGAAATTGTTATTTCAAAAGTTTGCATGATGCTCGATCCAGCAGGGCCAATTCGCTACAAAAACATCAGCTTCATGATTGAATCTTTTGGTACATGCTTTGCTTATGACATGTTTCATAGCCAAAGCCCTCAGACTCTGTTGGAAATTGTGACCAAAGAGCTTTACGAAGTCTGGATAAAATCTCAGGTTACCAGTTCTCCGGACCATGCTTTGTGGCATCGTCAATTTTTGCGTTGTAAGAGCTACCTGAAAGTTAATGAACTTGGTTTTGGCCCAGAACGCGCCCTTTATGAATTAAATAAACGTATTCCCTGTTTAAGCCCATTGATTAAAGACGAATTCATCACCCACATTGATGACTTGCTCCCGGCAATGGATCAAGCTGCTTCACACGCAGAACAGGATTCTCGCCCCATTGATCGCCATATAGCCGGGTTTATAGGTGCCCGGTTTTCAGAAGATATACACCCTCACCTGCGAGCCATGGCGACACCTGAACCAGAACGCTCAATTATTGGTGTGCTCAGCCTGTTGGCCTTTCTCCAATGGAAATTAAAAACATCCCCTCTATATGGTCTTTCCAGTTGGCTGGGTGGCTTACTGGGGCCTGCAATCAGCACTTATCATAATCGAAAAACCCGCAAGGACCTTGAACGTGAGATACCGCAACTCGTTCGCAAAGGAAGCTTACCGGAACTGTTTGATCTGATTGATAATACAGAACAAAGAAATGAAGATGATTCAGGTTTCCTGGAAGCCCGTAAAGAATACTCGGAGGCAGGTGAAGAGATTGCCTCAATGGACGGCAGTGATGGCACACGTGAAGAAAACCTGTTGCGCTCAGGACAGAAAGCAGCAGCAATGGTTTCTATTATTCTCAGCATGATGATCGTCAGCATTTTGTTTATGATGTATGACTGGTAATTTACATAAGATTTTAAATATGGCGTTTTGTCGCAAGACTATTATTGAATTGAAAAATGGCACGTAAACCCACAAAGAAAATGAGCGCAGAGGCGCCAAGGAAGAAAAGCCACAAGGGCACTATTGTGCTCACATGTTCTATTGTCGTGGTCACTTTGCTGGTTTTTGCAATGCCGACTGTCATGTTGTTGTTTTTCGGGATGCTGCCTTCATTTGTTGCCTTCATTATTGACAGAACATCTGAAAAATACGCAACTTTCTGTGTATCAGCCATGAATTTTACTGGACTGTTCCCTTACATGATGGATTTGTGGATCGGTTCTCATACAATTCTTGCCGCTATAGATACCCTTACAAATGTATTTTCTCTTTTTGTCATTTATGGATCTTCCGGTTTTGGCTGGCTTATCTTCTCATCCGTTCCACCTGTTACGTCCACAATTCTTTCTGCCTTCAATCAAAAACGTGTGTCAACTTTACGATCCAGGCAACGCACGTTGATTGGGGACTGGGGAGAAGGTGTCGCCCATAAGGATAAATCCGACACTTTTGATGCAGAAACAACAGCCGCAGGTCCAAGCCCAGCACCTAGCCCAGCATAATAAGCTTGGAAATTATCTGTTTTCAGGCTTTGAAGAAACTTATTGCGCCATGCTTCTGTCCAAGACAGCGTTGCGTACTGATTTTTGAATTTTCTCGAAAGCTTTTACTTCAATTTGGCGAACACGCTCGCGTGAAATTCCATAAATTTCGCTTAAATTTTGCAACGTTTCAGGCTTATCTTTCAAGCGCCGTTCCACGACAATTTTCCGTTCGCGCTCATTCAGGCCATCTATTGCGCTGTAGAGTAAATCCCGGCGACCATCCATTTCTTCTCTGTTACCAAGACTTGTTTCCTGGCTTTCTTCATCGCCAACAAGCCAGTCTTGCCATTCACCTTCGCCTTCTTCACGTAAAGGTGCGTTCAGAGACTGATCCGGTTTTGCTAACCTTCGATTCATGGACACCACATCATTTTCGGAAACCTTAAGCTTTGTTGCTATGATTCCAACCTGATCTGGTGGCAAATCACCATCCTCAAAGGCCTTCAATTCTGCTTTTATCTTGCGCAGATTAAAGAACAGCTTTTTCTGAGATGCTGTTGTGCCAATTTTTACCAGCGACCACGAATGCAAGATGTATTCCTGAATAGCAGCCCTGATCCACCACATGGCATAAGTGGATAGTCGGAAACCACGTTCAGGATCAAACCGTTTTACAGATTGCATCATTCCAATATTGCCTTCCGAGATTAATTCTCCAACAGGAAGGCCATACCCCCTGTATCCCATAGCAATTTTTGCTACCAGACGCAGGTGGGAATTTACCATCAAATGCATCGATTCCTGATGCCCTTCATCACGCCATCGCACAGCAAGGTCGTATTCTTGTTTGACCTCAAGCATGGGATACGTACGAATGCGTTGTAAATAACGGGAAATATTCTGTTCCGGGGAAATATCTAAAGTAGGGTACGCGGATGCCATCACTGTTCTCCTGTCAAATCAAATTATGATTCGAAGGCTCGCTATCCCCGGATAAACAGACTCCTTTGCGAACGCCTCTCAACAAAAAAATAATACCCCAGTAGATTAGTCATGTATAGAGGTATTTTATAGAATTTCTAATACATCCGTTAACTTATTAATATGTATAGAAAATTTTTGTTCAAATTGAAGCTTTTCTCTACTCTTTGGGTGCTTAAAACCAAGTAAAACAGCACGTAATGCCTGATAATTGTATTGTTGGAGAACTTCTTTCAGTTCCGCGCCCTGTCCTTTCGTACGTCGATCACTATTGCCGTAGAGGGGATCTCCCATCACAGGATGTCCCAAACTTGCCATGTGAACCCGTATCTGATGTGTGCGCCCCGTTTCCAACCGGCACTCTACCAATGCAGCGGTTGTCCCAAATGCGCGCAGAACTTTATAATTGGTAACTGCATGCTTTCCGCCACGATCAACAACAGCCATTTTCTTGCGGTTTTTCGGACTTCGACCAATATTGCCCTCGATCCTGCCCTTTAGAACTGAAGGCACCCCCCAAACCAATGCATGATAGGCACGTTCTATGGAGTGATCAGCGAATTGTTCCGACAAGGACAAATGAGCTATTTCATTCTTGGCGACCACCATCAAGCCGCTGGTATCCTTGTCCAGGCGGTGCAC
>JABJOR010000541.1 GCA_018664265.1 Rhodospirillales bacterium | reverse complement strand
CTGTGATCAGCATCAATTTCCGGAATGCCTGTTTCATATTCTATAGACCAAACAATCATCGGCATTGTCCCCCCCACTTAAGCTATATTGCTCGTGGTTCCCTCATAGCATTTCACCGATTTTTTTATCCGCAAGTATTTTGCGAGCATCAGCGTATTTATCATCATGCCAGAACATGACACAACCATTACAGCCAAGTCCGCAACAACTGTCCAGTCCCAATTTTGGTGCTTTGCCTATATGGGCACGTCCCTTCATGGTCGGGCGGTCATCACTGCTTTCACGTAAACCGCGTTCCATATCCAACCCGATCAGGTTGCTGCGCAGTAAATCCTGGCGGTCTTCGTTAAGATTGGCTTCGGTGCGAACCACGCTCTGTGGCGGCAAGGTTTCTTTCAACGTCGCTAGATCTTCGCTGTGGAAATGGCTTGCCGGGATTCTGATTTGTCTGCCCTGACCGGGTGATACCCTGTCAGAAACCTCTCCGGTTTCAGCATTTTCAAATTCATAAAGACGCAGGCGAATAATATCCATTTTTTCTGGCGGCAAAAACTCAAGCACATCACCTGCGCGCAACAGATTACGCACCATCAACAATAAATCATCCCCATCCCACTCGGTAACGATCCCGGCATAAAGCCAGCCCCCAACGGTTTCTGTACGGTCATAGTTGTGAGCAAGGTTGGTCAAGCGCCCTTCATGGAAGCCCAAACTGTATCCACGGCTTTGCAAAGTATACAGCTCTTTCAGGTATGGCTCAGGCGACCAGCCTTCAGGGTCCGCATACCATGCATCAATCGCCAACCGATACGCTCTTGCCGTAATAGCAGCGTAATATTCGCTCTTGTTCCGACCTTCAATCTTGAGGCTATCAATACCGATCCGCAGGTAATCATCCAACTTCGGCATCAAGCACAAGTCTTTGGCATTCATGATGTACGAGCCGCGATCATCTTCTTCGATTTTCATTAACTCACCCGGACGGAATTCTTCTTCCAGATAGAAATCAAAGTCGTCTTTATTGTCCGGCGTGATTTCTAACTCCGTGCCATCTTTTCGGCGTGCCAGAACCTTATAATTCCAACGGCAACTTTGGGCGCAATTGCCTTGATTAGCACCACGCTCAGCCAGGAAATTCGATAACAAACAGCGACCGGAATAGGTCATGCACATGGCCCCGTGCACGAAAGCTTCAAGCTTGATATCAGTACATTTCTCGCGAATTTCCGTGAGCTCTTCAAAGCTGACTTCCCGTGCCAACACACAAAGCTTGGCTCCTTGCGTACGCCAGCTTTCCACTGTCAGCCAGGAACAGGCATTGGCCTGTGTTGAGACATGCAAGTCAAGTTCAGGTGCATGCTCTCTCAGATAATGGAAAACCCCTTGATCCGAGACGATCACGCCATCAGGCCTCACCTTACGAACGGTTTCCACAAACAATGGCAGTTTTTCGATATCCTTGTTATGAGTGAACAAATTCAACGTCAGATAAATCCGCCTTCCGCGTGAATGTGCAAACCGCACGCCTTCCAATAGCTCTTCAAGGGTGAATGAAGATTGGGTGCGAAGCGACAGATCAGGCGTTCCGGCGTAGACCGCATCGGCCCCGTATAGAATGGCTGTTTTAAGCTTCGACAAAGACCCGGCAGGCATCAACAACTCTGCACGATGGTCTTTTTTGGGTGTAATTTGCATTTTTGAGACGTTCCAAATTTCAATCTGGCCCCTTACATACACCTATCAATGATAAATGCAAAAACAAACGGTTTTAATTATCCTTCAAATCATGCACCGTACAGACATGGGCGAAATAATTACAACACGCAATGATAGCGACAAACCAAAACTATCGCGTGACGAATCACGGAACTGGCGTGATGAACTGCGCATTTTAAGCAAACTTTGCCTGCCCATGGTAATATCGCAGTTGGCTGTCATAGCGCTTAGCACGACTGATGTTGTTCTCATGGGATGGCTCGGCAAGCACCAACTGGCTGCGGGTGCTCTGGGGATGCAGTTTTATATGCCTGTTTTCCTGTTCGCTATGGGCATTATCCAAGCCGTTGCGACGATGATTGCCCAGGCAATTGGTGCGAATGATGCCCGCAGGCTTCGCCAAAGCCTTCGACAGGGTTTCTGGGTTGCTATCATTGCAACGATCCCCCTGTCATTTTTGCTTTGGCATGGTGGGTTTTTCCTATTGTTATTGGGTCAGGAGCCACAAAACGCTGATCTGGCAAACGGTTACCTGCGAACTGTTATGTGGGGATTTTTGCCGTGGTTGCTATTTATTACAATGCGCGGCTTCATGATTGCCCACTCAAACATTGCACCTATCCTGATTATCAACCTGAGCGGTGTACTGCTTAACATCCTTGGCGATTATGCTTTGATGTTTGGAAATTTCGGTTTTCCGCGCATGGAACTGATTGGTGCCGGAATTGTCAGCTCGGTTGTCAGTTGCTTTATGTGCGCATCCCTTTTGATTTACGTAGCCCGCCACCGCATCTACAAAGACTATGAACTTTTCAAAAGGTTCTGGCGAGCTGACTGGCCATTGTTTTTTGAAATTGTCCGAATTGGACTGCCAATAGGATTTACAATTTTAGCCGCATCCGGATTTTTCAGTGTAGCAACATTGATGGTCGGCACCTTGGGCACAACACCACTTGCAGCCCACGCCATTACACAGCAAATTACGTTTGTGGTCTTCATGGTGCCACTTGCCATATCTCATGCCTCAACAATCAGAGTTGCCCTGTCAGCTGGGGCTGAAGACAGGCACGGTGTTCGTCGTTCAGGATGGACATCCATCGCCTTGGGTATGGGCATTACAGCGGCAATTTGTCTGTTTATCCTGATTGCCCGCGTTCCCCTGACTATGACTTTTGTTGATGCATCCCTTGCTACCAACGCACAGGTTCTTGATCTGGCAGCAAAGTTGCTGATTTGCGCGGCTGTCTATGAAATGTTTGATGGTCTGGTTATTTTAACATCAGGTCCACTCAGAGGCCTGAAAGATACCCGCATCCCAATGATTATGGCCATTGTCGGCTATTGGGTTATAGGGCTGGCGTTCTGCGTAGTACTGGGCTTCACCCTAGAATGGGGCGTCATGGGAATATGGATCGGCATGGGAATAGGCCTTGCAGTAGTCGCCTTGCTCAACACTTGGCGATTTATCTGGAAAAGTGCAATTAAAAGTCAGGTTTTATCGGTTCAATCGTCTTCGTCATCCAGCGGCAAGTCACGATCCGTGGTTGTGAAATGATTGAGCACCCACCCCTGCAATTTTGATTCAAGAACATTGCGTTCTTCAATGTCGATACCGGAACTTAGCAATTTGTCGGAAACCTCACGAAGTTCATCAAGGAAATTATCATGCTGTTTCTTGTGTTGCTCATAACCGGCATATTTTTTCTCACGCATGTAGTTTTCTTCAAGGGCAAAGTGTGCATCAAGTCGAGCATAAATTCCACCAAGGCTTCCTGATACACGCTCCTTGTCGTTGTCTTGAACCAGTTCTTCATGAAGTTCGTTCAAGCGCCTGAACAGATCTTTGTGCTCAAAATCAAGCTCGTCAATACCAAGCAAATACTCATCTCGCCATTCCAGATTAAATCCGTTCATCACACAACCCCCTTCAGGTATATGTTTCAAGTATAGTTACTGTTCCGCCAGACCTTCGAGTCGCTTGCCTTCACGCCATTCCCATGGATTGGTAAACTCGAAATCCCAAATACCTTTTTTGTGATCTTTGGCTATAGCTTCTTCCGGTTCATACCGCTTGGATAATACTTCATAGGACAATGCCCAACCTTCACTGACCATGTAGGCATTAATATTGATGCCTTCTACATAACAGCGTAACAACCAGTTACCTTCCATATCCTGGCTGTTTCCACGGCAATCAAGCTCTCTGTCGGCTATATATTCCAGAAGGAAAGCTGCGGCATAGAGGCCACACTTAAAAATAGCCCCTTCAGCATTGCGGCACACCTGGTCCAGCTCTGGCGCATCAATACCGTGTAATCTGACGTTGGTTCCATCTTTACATTTAGTATCGTATCGAATTCCGTTGATGGAAATCATATCTGCATTAATGATACAAGCCCGGCCTTTAATATCTGCCTGTGCCGGAATTCCCCAGAATATGAAAACAAAGAAAGCAAGAGACGCGAAATATTTCATAGCGATTAGTATACACCCAAAATTAAGAATGTTGGTTATGTTTCTGGGAAATAATGCCTTGTTCTATTGGCAAGAGCAACAAGAGAAAGCATAACCGGAACTTCTACGAGAACCCCGACAACCGTTGTCAAAGCCGCACCAGAATGTAAACCAAACAAGCTGATAGCCACAGCCACAGCTAACTCGAAAAAGTTGGAAGTTCCAATTAATGCACACGGGGCAGCCACTTTGAACGGCACCCGCCATTTCCAGGCCCAAAGGTATGCAAAAGCAAAGATTAGATAACTTTGAACCACCAATGGCGTAGCGATCAAAACAATCAGAAAAGGTTGCTCAAGAATAATGCCCCCTTGAAATCCAAACAGAAGCACAACCGTTGCAAGGAGACCAATAATCGAAAACGGCTTCAATTTGGCGGTAAAATTCTCAACCTTTACTGAGTCCCCTTTTAAGAGAATCGTTCGTGTAAACACACCAGCGGCCAAAGGAATAACCACATATAACAAGACCGATATGAGCAAAGTTTCCCATGGCACAGTAATATCAGTAACGCCAAGCAAAAAAGCAACGATTGGCGCAAAAGCAAAAATCATGATGATATCGTTCACCGAAACCTGAACCAGTGTATAGGTAGCATCGCCCTTGGTAAGTTGGCTCCATACGAAAACCATCGCCGTACAGGGAGCTGCGCCGAGGAGAATAAGTCCGGCAATGTATTCTTTGGCATCAGCAGGATCGATCAGATCGCGAAACAGAACTTCAAAGAACAACACGCCCAGCCCCGCCATGGTGAATGGCTTAACCAACCAATTGGCACAAAGTGTGATAACCAGCCCCTTCGGGCGCTCCCCCACATGTCTAAAGCTGCCAAAATCAACGTTCACCATCATGGGATAGATCATCACCCAGATCAACACTGCGACAACGAAGTTAACGTTGGCGTACTCCAGCTCTGCCAACACTTGGAATGTATCTGGGGAAAGCTTGCCAAGTGTTATCCCAGCTATTATCGACAACCCTACCCACAAGGTTAACCAACGCTCAAATATACCCATACTTTGTTCGGAAGATTGTTGCCTGTCAGAAGTAATGTCAGTATTTTTCGTATTCACTATGGTCTTTCCCCAAAAATTATTCCGTAGAAATTTTAAATACTCAGCTATATAAACTAATCTGGTTTTATAAAAGCCTATTATCAAGCCAGACCTATTGGTCGATGATTTCCTCAACAGCAAAGATATGTCCAATCTTGCCCGTTTCGTCCAACAGCGGCAAATACACCCCTTCAACAATGACATGCTTCATGTTACCGATGCCAACGTCGCCTATTGAATAAACAGGGGCACCCACAGCATGCATATTTCGATAAAATTTATACCCTAAATGGAGAATTTCGGGGGGATAATAATCCTTCAATAACATCCCTGTTGTCTCCAACTTATACCATTCAATTAATTGAGTTCCCCAGTACCGGTTTCTAAATTCCATTCCATCATCAACAGCATCCTTGATGCAAAGTTTAGGTGCTAGGTGATAAATCTCCATCAAATCAATATCACTCAATGATGGCAGGCTTGCTCCATCACATTTAGCCAGCCAATACTTGTAGCCTTCGAGAGTTGCTTTCGTTTTGAGTAATTCTGTTGTTTCCAACATCTCAAAACTTCCCCAGCCAACACTCGCTGCAGTGTATTCATCGTCTGTATATATTCTCATCATGAAGGCTCAGCACTTTCTTCATATCTGATCTGGAGGATTTCGAGAGCCATATCCCCTTTCGGGCGCCGCCAAGTCACTGTATCGCCAACTTCTTTATCCGTGAGTATCCGCGCCAAAGGTGACGTCCAGCTAATCAACCCAGCATTGGGATCGGCCTGATCTTCACCGACAATGGTAAATATATTTTCCGTATCATCTTCATCTACCACTTTTACAGATGCCCCAAACCCAACCTTGCCATGGACATGATTATCAGGCTCCTGAACAAGGGCGCTATCGATACGGGCTTTTAGATATCGCTGCTCACGTTCAATGGCAAAGACTTCTATCTGAGTACGAACGGGATCATTCAAATCGATTAAGACCTGTCGCTGTACTTTTAATTCCGTAAGCTCATCTTCAAGCATGTTCAGACCAACAGGCGTCATATAATTAGGATGTGAGCTAATCGGCAGTTCAGGTGCGTCGTCTCCGACAGCATCTCCATCAGGCTCTTTGACAAATGCACGGCTCATGATATTTCCCCTGGGTTTGCCCCCTCAATGCAACTAAGTATAACATACATTTTGTAAATTATCTCTACCAGCTATCCACCGTATATCACAAAGAACACATGGACGAGAAAATACAAGACAGCCATATAGTAAAATAATACCCAGCTATTTTCTCTAGCTTAAAGACCCTTGGTATGAAAACTGTTCGCGATAACATTACGATTTTGCTACTTGGCACGGCTATTTTAATGCTGGGACAAGGGCTGCTTGTGACTTTATTACCCGTGAGAGGTGACATAGAAGGGTTTTCCACGACATGGATTGGTGGCATGGGCGGGGCCTATTACGCTGGCTTTGCCATTGGCTGTCTTATTGGCCCCCGGTTGATCAGTAAAGTAGGGCACATCAGGGTTTTTGCCGGATTTGCGGCCCTGACAGCGGCAGCAACATTAGTCTATCAACTTATCCCAGCCCCCATGGCATGGGTTGCAACACGGGGAATCACGGGTATTTGCTTTGCTATTTTGTTCATGGCTATTGAAAGCTGGCTCAACGAGCAATCCACCAATGAAACCCGCGGCAAGATTCTGTCGCTCTATATTATCATCACCAACGTGGTAACTATGGGTGGGCAACTGATGCTCAATCTGGCTGACCCGGCAAGCAGCACTCTGTTCATTATATGCGCAATGCTAATTTGCTTATCACTGGTCCCTATTTCTCTGTCGAAAGTATCAGAACCAACAGCGCCACCAACGGCAAGGTTGGATGTTCGCGAGCTGCTCAAACTCTCACCCGTTGGTTTTGTCGGGTGTTTGGTCTTTGGCGTGGTGGATGGCTCATTCTGGTCATTGGGGCCCGTCTTTGCACAGGAACGAGGGTTCTCTATCGCTGGCATAACATTTTTCATGAGCGCCTTCATGCTTGGCGGCACCTTGCTGCAATGGCCCATTGGCTGGATTTCAGATAAAATTGATCGTCGTATCATGATTGCCGGGTGTTGCTTTGGAACAATTGGAACCGGATTGGCGCTTGCCTTCCTGCAAGACCACACAGGTACAACTCCGTTCCTCATAGCCTGTTTGCATGGCGGATTTATGTTCCCGCTTTATGGCCTGATCCTGGCCCATGTTAATGATTTCACCCCGCATGAAAAATTGGTAGAGACCTCAGGAGGCCTACTGCTTGTCTATGGTATAGGTGCTGCAATGGGGCCGTTTTTTGTCGCCCCATTGATGGAGAACGGTGAAGCCGGATACCTTTTCCTGATCATGGCAGTCTTGTTTGCCGGATTAGCCGTCTTTGTGCTTTTCAGAATCCTTGCCCGTCCCATTACAGACGATCTTGATCGCGGCTCTTTCGTACCATTAACAAAAAGCTCCCAAGCTATCTATGAGCTGGAAACCGATGATGAAGAAACTGCAGGCTTAAGCCTTTGATTGTGCCCACTGCAATGCAGATTCCAGCATCCGTGAGATAACAGGCTGTACACCACGCGCAAGGTCTGCCCTGAACGCAAATGGTGGAGTTTCATCCATGTAACACGACTGAGTTTTTTCCAATTGCAGCGTGTGAACACCTTTTACCGGTTGTCCGTAATGCCGGGTAATGTAACCACCCTTGAAACGCCCATTGTGAATGCTGGTGTAATTACCGTCCGAATTTAAGGCTTTAAAAACTTCGGCTGCAAGACCCGCATCTGCGCTCTCGCCATCTGCCGTACCCAGATTAAAGTCCGGCAGCTTGCCTTCAAAGAACCGTGGAACATGTGAGCGGATAGAATGCCCTTCTATCAATACAGCGACGCCATGACGGGCAACCATGTCATCCAGAGTTTGTTGTAATTTGTCATGATAAGGTCGCCAGTAGTTTTCCACCCGCTGTAAAATCTCGCTCTGATCCGGGGGGGCATCTTCATAGATTGGTTCATACTCAAAAGTCGTTGTTGGACAAAGCTCCGTATTGTCGGCTCCTGTATAAAGTACTTCTCCATCGGGTCTGCGATTGAGATCAATTACATAACGAGAATGAGTTGCCGTTAATAAGGGAATACCAAGAGCGGCAGCGGCCTCACCATAAAGCCAGTCAACATACCAATCCGTGTCGGTCAGCATGGCACCAGCGGGGGTAAACCTTTCAGCAATGCTTTCCGGCACATGGGTTCCCACATGGGGACAGCTAACCAACACAGGTTGATCACCATGCATAAAATTAAAGACCGGCTCAGTCATGTTCGCATTTTTCCTTCCAGCATGGACCACTTCAGTGGACGTGCACCCAACCCATAGGCCAGCTCAACCGGATCATTAACCGACCAGCATGCCAGATCAGCACGTTTACCAACTGCAAGCACACCTCGATCATTCAGGCCCAAGGCTTTTGCTCCATTTTTCGTCGCCCCGAGCAAAGCTTCACCCGGTGTCATGGCGAACAGCACACACGCCATGTTCATAGCCGTAAGCATGGAAAAAACTGGTGAACTTCCCGGGTTGGCATCTGTAGCTACAGCCATGGGAATACCAGCGCGACGCAGCCCATCAATTGGTGGCTTGCGAGTTTCATTAAGATAATAAAACGCGCCGGGCAGAATTACCGCAACACTACCCGATTTTGCCATGGCATCAACACCATCCTGTTCGACATATTCCAAATGATCTACCGATAAAGCATCAAATTCGGCCGCCAGCACAGCGCCCTTCAAATCAGATAACTGTTCGGCGTGGAGCTTGATTGGCAATTTATGATCTCTGGCACATTCAAAGACCCGACGAACCTGATCCGTTGAAAAGGCAATCCCTTCGCAAAATGCATCCACAGCGTCGACAAGCCCTTGATCAACCGCGCCTGG
>JABJOR010000054.1 GCA_018664265.1 Rhodospirillales bacterium | reverse complement strand
TCGTCGGCAACGAAAAAGGAGGGAGTGGCAAATCAACCACTGCCATGCACTTGATTGTTGGCCTGCTTCAAACAGGCAAGCGTGTTGCTTCCATTGATCTTGATGTACGCCAATGCAGCTTAAGTCGGTATATTGCAAACCGACGCGCATACAGCAACGCCATTGGCAAAGACTTGGCCATATCAGAACACTTTAGTGGACCTTCCGTAACGGGAGACGATCTGGCCAATATCACTGAACAATCCATTGAACGTGCAAAACTGCTGATTGATGGCGCGCGTATCAACCATGATGCCGTGGTCATCGACACACCAGGCTCAGAGAGCGTATTGTCCAGACTGGCACATTCCATGAGTGACACTCTTGTCACCCCTGTTAATGACAGCTTTATCGACCTTGATGTCCTGGGCCATATTGATGCTCGCAACAAATCCGTTGTTGGCCCAAGCCAATATTCAGAAATGGTTCTCGATCAGCAACTCCAGCGCCGTAAAAATGATGTACCGACAGTAGACTGGATTGTTCTAAGAAACCGCATCGGCTCACTGGATTCCCACAATGCAAGGGATATTGAATGGGCGTTGAGTGAAATGTCGGGCAAAATTGGCTTTCGGGTTGTTCCGGGCTTTAGCGAACGCGTTATCTTCCGCGAATTGTTCCTTGTTGGATTGACTATACTCGACCTCAAGGAAGCAGCCAGCGGTGCCCCGCTCAGCTCATCCCATAAAGCAGCCCGAAAAGAAGTCCTGAGCCTTATTGAATCAATTTTTTCATCAAAGAAACAAAGCCAATCTGTTCCGATGACAGCCTGAGCCTCTATCACACCTCTTTAAGGTGATTACTAATCTCGGCTATTTTTTTTCCTTTATTCTTGGGTTGGGGGCCAAGTTGATGCTCATTATGTTCTGCGGCAAACACATGGCCAAACAAATTAGCGACGGCCTGCTTTCCACTTTGCGTTAATTGCAGATAGCGAATTCCATCGGTTATATAGGGATAAACGGCACTCCAAAAGAAAGGAGGGTATCCTTCAGCCAGGTCAGCGGGGGTTTTATAACCTAATTTATCAGCCGTGCCTGTTTCCTTAAACTCATGAAACAGATTATTGATTTTACGCATATAGTTTGGATCAGAAAGCTGCCCGATCAGGTCGGCGGCACGCAGCAAGCCGGGATAATCAGACGTATCTTGATGATCAACACTATCGGGAACCGGAAAACGGGTTCGTTCCATATTCGCAATTATTTTATCGGCATTGAGAACGGAAGAAGCTTCGCCAAACCGTTCGCGAACAAATATTTTCCCACGTTCCACATGATAAGGGGTAAGGAATGCATCAGATGCCCCTGGTGGTGGCGTAACAGTTTCATTCTGTTCATTAATCACGAATTCAGTATCGGTGTCAGCCTGACAAATTCCACGAACATATCCAATATCATGACACAGCAAAGATACAGTGAAATGTAGCCAATCACTTGGTGACACCCCACCATCCTTGATATGCTTGCCACGCAGAATATCTTGACCGACACTGGTGACAAGGATCGTGTGTTCAACATCGTGGTATAGCGAGTCTGTATCAGCAATACGTTCCAGTGCCATACGGGCACACCATTCAATAATGCCAGGGTATGCTGGTTCCATATTGCTATAGTTATGGGAATAAGCCTGATTTAATCTACCGACGAAAGTATCAATCACTATTTGTGTAATATTGAACATTCAATAACCTCAGTTTTGCGTTTTTGAGCATTTGCGTGCTTTTATCTACATACAGTGTTGCACATAACCTCAAAATAATCACCAGAAATCATGAAAAAACATACAGGTGCAACCAATACAAGTATTATTTTACTTATAACTTCATAATAAACATCTGCATGAACCCCAAATTATTTATAGTATTCGCTAGCCGATAAAGCGATGAACACGTAAAATAACAATTGCTTAGCATCATATTGAAGACTGCCAAGAAAAATTAAAATGACGAAAAATAACAAGCTGCCTGACAATAAAAACGAGGTGAACGCTTTTTTAGAACGCGTTGCCAGAACACCACCCAAAATTCGATCAAACAAGCGTGGACGATTGATTTTTGCCATGGATGCAACGGCGAGTCGCCAACCTGCGTGGGATCGTGCTGCGGCCATTCAGGGGCAAATGTTTCATGAAACGGCCCAACTTGGCGGGCTGGATATCCAGCTGGCTTTTTATCGCGGGTTTGGAGAATTCAAAGTCAGTAAATGGACATCAGACGAAACCGTTATGCATCGCTGGATGAGCTCTGTGTATTGTCACGCCGGAGAAACCCAGATTGAAAAAGTGCTAAGCCACGCCGCCAATGAAACCAGACGCGCTCCAGTCAATGCACTGGTTTTTGTCGGTGATAGCTGCGAAGAAGACGTCGACCAAATTGGTAAACGTGCCGGGGAGCTTGGTGTCCTTGGAGTACCAACATTCATGTTTTTGGAAGGGAATGATGCCGTCGCGCAGTATGCCTTTAACGAAGTTGCCCGCCTGAGTGGCGGTGCATGTTGCTCCTTCGATGCTTCAAGCGCACAAAGCCTCAGGGATTTGCTGGCCGCTGTTGCCGTTTATGCCGCAGGCGGAAGACTGGCTCTGCAAAACATGGCAAAAACCAAAGGCGGCGAAGCCTTGCGCATTGCCCATATGATTGGCGTGAAGGAGTAACCGTCATGCCATATTTGATCCTCGGAATAGCATTATTGGCTGGGCTTTTACTCGCTGGACGCTGGTATGTTCAGGCCGATCCGAAGCTTCTGCTCAAAGTACTGAAATGGCTACTCATTAGCTTGGTTCTGTTTATAGCACTTTTCTTCTTAATAAGCGGACGCGTTGGATTGGCACTGGCTGCTTTGCCAGCGTTGCTCCCATGGTTCATACGCTTCCGGCAAGCCGCCAGAGTGGCAAAAGCCTTTCATCGCATGGCCCAGCAGGCAAGAGGAGGGGCGTCCACAACAGGTGGAACCGGACAAACATCTGAAGTCACCACCCGCTATATGCATATGGTGTTGGA
>JABJOR010000540.1 GCA_018664265.1 Rhodospirillales bacterium | reverse complement strand
GATTTTCCTTGTTTTACCTACGTGGAGCAGCTCCAGCCGAAATTACAACTGGGCATATCTATTCAGGAGTGATGCCGTTCATTGTGCTTCAAATTATAGGTGTTATTTTAATTTGGTTTCTGCCTCAGATTTCTACGTGGCTACCATCAATTTTATTCTGACTGAAGAAATATTACATATGTAATATTTTTATTGTTTTGGGCTATGCCCCCCAATCCAAGCACCCCCTCCACACACAAGTTCAGCCTTCAATAGGGAGGCAAAACCTTTTGAAAATAGCTTGAACGGTTGTCTGTTTTTGTAAGCCTAAATTTATGCTGATTACATAATTAGGAAGTGGCAATTCATGTGGGAAAAGATGTTTGATAAATTTGTATAGACAAATCTAATAAAAGTGTATACAAATCTTATGCCTTCTCGAATTAATCCTGATAAAATGGGCTGGAGGTAAACAAATTACTATTTAAGCCGCAGTTATGGCATCAGAAATTTTAAAAAATCGGAGATATGTAATGTCGAAAGTTGAAATTTTGAAGGAAGTAAGAGCGCAAGGAGGGAATAATCTCCGTTGTAAGGGCTGGAGGCAGGAAACCATTCTGCGCATGTTGGAAAACAATATGGAAAATGCGGAAAATGTCGAAGAGTTGGTGATTTATGGAGGTGTCGGCAAGGCTGCACGTAATTGGGAATCATACCATGCCATCGTCAAATCGTTAACCGAACTTGAAGACAACGAAACCCTTGTTGTTCAGTCAGGTATGCCTGTCGCTATTTTTCGAACCAGCAAGTTGGCTCCATGTGTCGTTATGGCGACCACAAATATTATGAAAGCCACCTGGCCTGTATTTTATGATCTTCAGGACAAGAATTTGACGATCTATGCTCAATATACGGCAGCACCGTGGGAATATATTGGTACGCAGGGCGTGATTCAGGGAACGTTTGAAACTTTGGCTTCCATCAGTCGTCTGCACTTTGATGGCTCCCTGGCTGGGCGCGTTATGCTGACTGCAGGCATGGGTGGCATGGGTGGTAATCAGACCCGTGCCATGAGTATGCTTGGCGGCGTTTGTATTTGCGCTGATGTGGATGAAGCCGTAGTTCAGCGTCGCCTGGAGGTCGGTTATTGCGACGTAGTTGTCCGTGATTATGACGAAGCAATGAAGCTGGCGAAAGAAGCGGCAGCTGAGAATAAGCCTCTGGGAATTGCATTGATTAGCAGCGCCGAGGAAATGTTGCAGAGGGCTTGGGATAGCGGTTACATGCCCGATATCATTACTGATATGACGCCTGCACATGATCCGGTAGCTTATATTCCCACCGGCATGAGCGTTGCAGAAGCTAAGAAGCTGCGCAAATCCGATCGTGATGGGTACATAGCCAAGGCGGGTGCATCGATGATAAACCATCTGAAGCTTATGAACGCTTTCTTCGATAAGGGCGTTCAGGTATTCGAATATGGCAACAGTCTACGTAAGGAAAGCCGGGATGCCGGAATGCCTGAACTTGAAGCAATGAAGATTCCTGGTTTTGTTGCTGCCTATATTCGCCCATTGTTCTGTGAAGGTCGTGGTCCATTCCGTTGGCTCTGTATGTCTCGTGATCCTGAAGATTTACGCAAGATTGATGACATGGTGCTAGAGTTGTTCAAGGATGATGAGCTGGTTACCACATGGATGAACCTTGCCAAGGTGCATATCCCTATCGAAGGCCTTCCTGCACGTATCTGCTACCTGGGCTTTGGACAGCGTCGTGAATTTGCACTGAAAGTAAACCAAATGATCAGAGACGGAGAGCTGTCGGGTCCAGTCGCATTCTCACGTGATAACCTGGATTCAGGATCTATTGTTAACCCAACCTTTGAATCAGAGAATATGAAAGATGGCAGTGATCTGATTTCTGATTGGCCTTATCTGAATGCACTGCTCAATTGTGCAGGTGGTTGCGATTTAATCGCTATCCAAGCTAACTATTCCATGGGTGAGGCTGTCCATACCGGCGTAACGATGATTGCCGATGGAACGGACGAAGCCGATGTTCGACTGGACTCCTGTATGACAACGGATTCTGGTATCGGTGTGGTGCGCCATGCCCAAGCTGGTTACGATATCGCTCGTAAGACTGCTGAGGAACGCTTCGCGAAAGATGGCGTTAAGGTTCCTCTATGGTGGACACCAACAGCCACCTTTGGTCCTGATGATGTCAAATAATCTGCGTAAGCAGGTGCCGGTGGCCACACTTGTGGTTACCGGCGCCAGCCAGGTCTTGACTTGCGCCAAGGACGCAGAAGATTTGGTCGGGTGTATCCCTGATGGTATCGTAGCGGTGGATGGTGATAAAATCATCGCCGTCGGGAGCCGGGTGGATGTGGAGCAGGCTTGTGATATCTCACAAGCAAAAATCCTCGATGCCAAGGGCGGGATTGTTATTCCTGGCTTTGTTGATTGCCACACGCACCTTGTGTTTGCAGGCTCTCGCGTCGAAGAATACGCTGCCAAGGTCCGCGGTGCCGATAAAGCAGAACTTGCAGCCCATGGAATTCCAACTGGTATTCCGGCTACGGCGGCCATGTTACAACAAGCCAATGTGGACGAGCTTGTCGAAAGTGCTCTGGAGCGCATGTCGTACATGTTGCGTTTCGGCACGACCGCAGTCGAAGTCAAAAGCGGTTATGGGCTTTCCCTTGAGACCGAACTGCGCATGCTGGAAGTCAACAAACGCCTTAAGGGGCTTCAGCCTATCGATGTGGTGAGCACCTTCCTTGGCGCCCATGAATTCCCCGCGAATAAAAGCCGGGAAGCCTATATTGATGAAATTATCAATGAGATGATCCCGGCAGTTAGCGAGCAAGGGTTGGCCGAATTCAACGATGTTTACTGTGACGACGGGTATTACACCGTCGAAGAATCACGGCGTATTCTCGAAGTTGGTGTTGATGCGGGCCTCAAGGTCAAAATCCATACGGACGCCTATTCCCATATCGGCGGTTCCGTTCTGGCTGCTGAATTAAAGGCTGTCTCGGCGGATCATCTTAACTACACAAATGAACGTGAAGCCGGGCTTATGCGCGATGCTGGCGTTGTCGGTGTTGTTATGCCAGCACTTGATTTTGCTGTTGGACATACGCGCCCGTTTAATGCTCGCATGATGATGGATCAGGGAATGACATTGGCTTTGGCAACAGACATTTGTCCGGGCTGTTGGCTCGAATCCATGCCATTTGTTATTCAGCTGGCTTGTCGTTTGTATAAGTTCAGTCCTGCCGAGGCCTTGCGTGCATCTACCTATGGGGCGGCACAGGCCCTTGATCGTGAAACTGAAATCGGTTCTCTTGAGATCGGTAAACGTGCGGATATCGCCGTCTTCGACCTGCCACGATATGAGGACATGGCCTATCGTTTGGGGCGTGGTGAAGCGAGCGCGGTTATTCAGTCGGGCAACGTGGTGCTGCAAAATCATCATTAATAAAAAAACAGGTATTCGATTAGGAAAATAACGATGACAACAATCTTCGAAGTTGAACATTTATATCAGCCAGATGGATGGTTTTCGCCCGGTTATTTGAGCGTCGGTGACAATGGGATGATCCTATCGGTGTCGGAAACACCACCGGAGAACGACGAATCAACTATTCGGATACCTGGCTTCGGAGTTCCGGGGCTTGCCAATTTACATTCTCACGCGTTCCAGCGGGCGCTGGCTGGGCGGTGTGAATCTGTATCAGCTAATCCTGGAACAGAGGATAATCTGTGGACCTGGCGTCGGGCCATGTATGATCTGGTCGGCCGGATGAAGCCGGATCAATACGAGGCAATTGCTGCCTTCGTATATCTAGAAATGGTAAAATCCGGCATGACGGCAGTTGGTGAATTTCATTATGTGCACCACGCACCGGGTGGTGAGCGTT
>JABJOR010000539.1 GCA_018664265.1 Rhodospirillales bacterium | reverse complement strand
CCTTGCAGGGCAGTCTTACAGCTTGCGATATTTTCTCAAGACGATTGGCACGAATCAAACCAAGACTGGAGCGAGCCGGGGCCGCAGCTGTTGTGCAAAAGGTCCTTGTTTCTGAAGATGATCCCTGGGTTATAGAAAATAAAAACACAGCAGATCGGGTACTGCTTGATGTTCCTTGTAGCGCTACCGGTACATGGCGGCGGACACCTCTGGCAAAATGGCAATTAAAGCCTGTCGATCTTGAAGAACTAATCCTGACCCAAAGGCGAATTCTTGCCAGTGCCAGTACGCTGGTAAAGCCGGGCGGACGTTTGATCTATGCTACGTGTTCCATATTAGCTGAGGAAAACGAAAACCAGATTGACTGGTTTCAGCAGCAAACTGATGATTTTCAGGTTCTCAACGGTAACGAGATATGGCAACAAAGCATCGGCTCAATCGCTCCACCAACGAATGGACCGTATATGCGCCTGACCCCAGCCAGCACTCAGACTGACGGCTTCTTTTGCGCTGTCCTTGAGCGAATAAAATAATGAAAACACTGATCATCCAGTCATACCGCACAAGCAATGTCGCAGACTGGATTGAAATGTGTCAGACAAGCGTAAAGCATTGGAGCGAAATTCAGGGATACGAATACCGTTTTGTTGGTGACGAAATCTTTGAACGGGTACCGAACTGGTACTTGGATAAAACACGCAGCTATCCCCAGATTGCAACAGACCTTGGTCGATTGGAGCTAATAAACGAAGCGCTGGAAGAAGGCTATAACCGAGTAGCCTGGATAGATGCAGACGTACTGATCTTCAATCCAGAGCCATTCACCATAAATCTGACCGACGGTTTTGCACTGGGGCGGGAGTTGTGGATTCAAAAAGCCTCATCCGGTGGATTGAAGCTTTATCGCAACGTCCACAATGCCTTTTGCGTATTTTGTCCAGACAACGCATTCCTGAATTTCTATCGGTATGCCTGCAAACAAGTGCTTTCCCAAATGGAGGCTGAACCCGGCAAAGGATTGTTGCCACAAATTGTTGGCCCCAAACTGCTCAGCACGCTTCACAACATCCTCGATTTTGATTTGCTTGATGATATCGCCATGGTTAGTCCGGTTATCCTGCATGATCTCGCCAGCGATACCAGTGCAGGCCTGACCATGCTGAAAGACGCCGCAACAGCGCCCATAAACGGGGCAAACCTGTGCGCGTCACTGGAACAGGACAACCCGCAAGATATGCTGGGTATCTGTGAGCGATTAATGGAAGCGAAAACGTTATTTTAGACTGGAGACCACCATGCCCTTGGGGTATGGTCCGATCATCAAATTTAAAGGGGTCAATATGACTGACAACACCACCTCTGAACGCATCCTGATTATTGATTTTGGATCGCAAGTCACCCAGCTTATTGCAAGACGAGTTCGTGAGTCCGGCGTCTATTGCGAAGTCCATCCGTTTAACAAGGTTGATCGTGCTTCAATCGAGGTATTTGATCCGAAAGGCGTCATCCTCTCAGGTGGGCCAGCCTCGGTCACAGAAGGGGATTCCCCACGCGCGCCGCAAGATATATTCGAAATGGGACTGCCTATTTTGGGTATCTGCTATGGCGAAATGACCATGGTTGAACAACTTGGCGGCAAGGTTATAACGTCAGATTTTCGCGAATTTGGCCGTGCCTTTGTCGATGTGGTCGATGATTGCCCATTGTTTGATGGTGCATGGGCCAAGGGAGATAATGAACAAGTCTGGATGAGTCACGGCGATCGCATTGACGCGATCCCGAAAGGTTTTCGCCCCGTTGCCATTTCCGACAGTGCACCGTACACCGTTATCGCCAACGAAGAGCGCAATCTCTATGGCGTTCAATTTCACCCTGAAGTGGTGCATACCCCACATGGCGCTCAGTTGCTGAAAAACTTCACTCACAAGATTTGTGGATGTAGCGGCAACTGGACCATGGCAGCTTTCCGCGAACAGGAAATTGCCAAAGTACGCGCCCAAGTCGGAACAGGCAGAGTAATTTGTGGCCTGTCCGGTGGTGTTGACAGCTCGGTCGTTGCCGTATTGCTGCATGAAGCCATTGGCGATCAACTAACTTGTGTCTTTGTCGACACAGGCATGATGCGCGCCGGAGAAGCAGAAGAAGTCGTCACCCTGTTTCGCGATCACTACAATATTTCACTGGTTCATTCGGATGCGGCAGATTTGTTTCTAGGCAAGCTCGAAGGCGTCACCGACCCAGAAACAAAACGCAAAATCATTGGCTCCACCTTTATCGACGTGTTTGATGCGGAAGCCAAAAAAGTTGGCGGAGCAGACTTCCTTGCACAAGGGACACTCTACCCGGATGTGATTGAATCTGTATCGTTTACGGGTGGCCCCAGCGTTACAATCAAGTCGCATCACAATGTCGGAGGCCTACCAGATCGCATGAATATGCAATTGGTGGAACCGCTTCGTGAGTTGTTCAAGGATGAAGTTCGCGCCCTAGGTCGTGAATTGGGTTTGCCCGAAGCCTTCGTGAAACGCCACCCCTTCCCTGGCCCCGGCCTTGCTATTCGCCTTCCCGGTGGAATCACTCATGAGAAGTTGGAAATCCTCAGAAAAGCCGACAGTATTTATCTGGAAGAAATTCGCAATGCAGGTCTTTATGATGCCATCTGGCAGGCTTTCGCCGTGCTACTGCCCGTGCAGACCGTTGGCGTCATGGGAGATGGCAGAACATATGAATTTGTGTGCGCTTTACGGGCAGTTACGTCCAGCGATGGCATGACAGCCGATTACTATCCGTTCGATCATGATTTCTTAGGCCGTACCGTCAACCGTATCATTAATGAAGTACGCGGCATCAATCGTGTGGTCTACGACATCACCTCAAAACCTCCAGGGACGATTGAGTGGGAGTAACCCCTACTCACTCACACAATTTCGCCCGGCTTTCTTGGCACGATAAAGAGCTTTGTCGGCTTCTTTGCGTATTTCCATGGGATTGCCCTGGTATTTGTTTTTGTCAGCAACACCTATGGATATTGCGACTGTGACAGTCGTTTGCTTTTGTGAAGATGCAGGAGATTTTGGTTTTTCCTTAGGGCGATTTTTATCTCGTAGGGCAAAAGAGGCCGCTTCAACGTTTTGACGCACGCGCTCCAAATGCTGCATGGCATAGGCCGTATCACGTCTAGGGAAGACGATAGTGAATTCTTCACCGCCATAACGATATGCACGACCACCACCACTCACATCGCCCAACACACCAGCAACCATTTTAAGGACTTGATCGCCTACATCATGCCCGTAGGTATCGTTAAACTTCTTGAAATGGTCGATGTCGCACATGGCAACTACATACCGGGGGCCAAGCACGCTGAATAGACTCATGAGTGCCCGTCGTCCGGGCAAGCCTGTCAACTCGTCCAAGAATGCCATGCGGTAAGTATCATGGACTAATGCAATGATATAATTCAGCAACGCCAACGAGAAAAACACAATCACAGTCGAGCTATTATCGACATAATGCAAGGCAATCGTTGAAAGAATGATGATGCCAAAAGCCCCCATATGAATCGGCACGCCACTCATGACAGCGCGAACGATGGCAACCAGCGCACAAACAATCACCATCATCAATGAAGGCTGGGTCAGCCATGTCCAATGGTCGTATTCCTCAGTCAACATTCTGCCATGTAAATGCACGGCAATATCCTGCCATTGAGGGCTGGCGATTATGGTTACCACGACGGCAATTTGTATAAATTGAAACGCCACTCTTATAACTGTCAGTGGAGACAGAATAGCGGCTTGCTTAAAGAATGAAGCAACGATCAGATTTAAGGGCAACAATAATACAAGAGCCGCAAAACCAATCTGCCCCAATGCTGTGTCATCGGGTCCATTTGGCGCTGTGACAAGGGCGAAATAGTATCCACCAGCCAAAATACAAAATGGGTAAATCAATCGGCTTTGGTGAAAAACCAGACTCATCGCCACCCCGATCAGGGCCAGTACATATGGCAGCCAAGCAAACAGGTCAGGCAGGCTCAAAGATCGGCTTTCCAGAAAGTCGATTAGAAAAAACCCGCCTCCACATAACAAAGCAAAGGTTAAAAATGGGATTAAGATGCTGCGGAGTTGCACGGCTTACCTGTCTATACTTTGTCGACTATTGATACTCAGTATCGCAGCAATGTATGAGCAGATAATTAATGCAACCTCGCCATTGGATAAGCTTCACGGATTAAATAATCACGCACCTTGTAACGGCGCCCCAATACACGTTCGGCAACACGGATTGGCGTTTCGCCGGGCTGCTGCCGTGCATGGAAGGTTTCCAACGGCCCGAGATCATGGTTTTTGCGAATAGGATGGAAGCGCACTTCCACAAATGTATGTTTCATAACTAGGCTCCCGCTATTTATCGGTACGGTAACAGTGTTTTCCTCTTCATTTTCTTATTATGTTCTCTTTTTGTTCTCACGTCAACTGCCTGTCTTAACATCATATTGACGAACACAGTGCATAGTTTACGGTACAGCGAGGAGAAGCTGATATATGAGACACCTAAAAGGCCTGCTGGCGGGAACAATTCTGTTAACTGGACTGGCCTCTTCAGCATTGGCTGGACAGATTTGGACGTTCTATACGGGCGAGACGTACCTCAACGCGCCTGAGCCTGCCCGCACGCTCTATGTGGCAGGTATGAGCGACACTCTGAACGCCTTGACCGATTCGGGGGATATTAATGCCCAATGGGTTGTTACCTGTACCAATGGAATGCATTCGACTGAGCTTACCGGGATGTTCGATCGTTGGCTTGTTGCTAACCCCGCTTTGCTAGGAAAATCTGCCCCCCTCTTGTTTTTGATAGCCTTGCGAGCTAACTGTTTAAGGTAAGCTCGTTCTGTTTTCTTCCGATTTTTCTGAAATTCGTTTGAATAAAGGCTCTCCATGCGTCGAGAATATAATCCGGATATCCCAACATCGCGTAATGATTTGAATACAATCAGCACCCTTTTGCCATATCTATGGCCCAAGGATTCTTTCAATCTTCGCGCCCGCGTGGTGATCTCGTTGCTTTTTTTAGTAGCAGGAAAGCTGGCAAACGTCGTCGTTCCGATATTTTATAAGCTGGCTATCGATGCTTTTGACACTGGCGTAGAAGCAGTCGTAGCAGTCCCAGTGATGTTACTTCTTGCATACGGCCTTGCCCGTATTTTGGCACAAGCCTTTGGCGAAATTCGAGACGCTGTTTTTACCCGTGTTGCCCAACGTGCCATTCGCCTTGCCGGTTTGAAGACTTTTCAACATTTACACAAGTTGTCACTGGCATTTCATCTTGGCCGGCAAACAGGTCGCGTAAGTCGAGCCATTGAACGCGGCACCAAGGGAATTGAGTTCCTGTTGCGGTTTTCATTATTCAACGTAGTGCCGACTTTGTTCGAAATCGTGCTGGTCTGCGGTATTTTATGGAAGATGTATGGCTTTCTGATCTCGGCAGTCACCTTTGGAACCATAGCCAGCTACATAGCCTGGACGCTTATTATCACGGAAAAACGTATTCATCATCGTCGAGTGATGAACGAGTCTGACAGTCAGGCCCACACCAAGGCCATCGACTCGTTACTGAACTTTGAGACTGTAAAATACTTTTCCAATGAAGATCACGAAGCCCGGCGCTTTGATGAAGCTCTTTCCACGTATGAAGACGCCGCTACGCGTAGCAATGTTTCTCTGGCGATGCTCAACACAGGACAAGGCCTCATCATTTCGGTCGGACTAACCATTGTCATGCTTATGGCAGGCAATGGCGTTGTTGATGGCACAATGACAATCGGTGATTTTGTTTTGGTAAACACTTACCTGATCCAACTTTATCTGCCGCTTAATTTCCTCGGCTTCGTCTATCGTGAAATCAAACAATCTCTGGTCGATCTGGAGCAAATGTTTGGCCTACTGGATGTCGCCCCTGACATTCAAGATCAGGAAGGTGCGCCGGATATTTCAATCAACGGCGGTGATATAGAATTTCGCGATGTGCGCTTCAGCTACGACCCAAGGCGTGAAGTCCTCAAAGGCGTCTCCTTCCATGTGCCGGCCGGCAAAACAGTTGCCATCGTCGGGCCAAGCGGGTCTGGAAAATCCACAATCTCTCGTCTTCTGTACCGATTTTATGACATTAACGATGGCACAATCCAGATCGATGGGCAGGATATTCGAAAAATCAAACAAGCCTCCCTAAGGGCGCATCTTGGCATGGTACCACAAGATACAGTGCTGTTTAATGATACAATTTTTTATAACATTGCTTATGCAAGGCCCGGTACCTCACCAGCAGAAATTGAGGGTGCTGCACGCCACGCCCATATTCATGACTTTATTATGGATTTACCTGACGGCTATCAATCCATGGTTGGCGAGCGTGGACTTAAATTATCCGGTGGCGAAAAACAACGTGTCGCCATCGCAAGGACAATTCTGAAGAACCCTGAAATCCTGATTTTTGATGAGGCCACCTCAGCTCTGGACAGCAACACAGAAAAGGAAATTCAGGCTTCCTTGAAGGACCTTTCCGCCAACCGCACGACGGTTGTCATTGCCCACCGCCTATCAACCATCATTGACGCAGATGAAATCATTGTGCTGGAAAGCGGTGTTATCTCCGAGCGCGGAAAGCATATTGATCTGCTCACCAACGATGGCCCCTATGCAAAAATGTGGGCCCGTCAACAGGAAGCCACCAAGGCACAGGAGACGCTGGAGCGCACAATCGAGGAAGATGGCCAACCGCTGTTTAATCCTGTCGCAGAATAAAATTTACAGCCCCAATGGTGAGAAATCGATTCCTGGATAGAATTTAGTCATTGACTGTATGGACTCGATCTGGCGTTCATTCATAAGCTCCCGTCCACGGCCCGAAACGCCGACATTCAAGCGACTTCGCACTTTGTCACCTTCTACACTGGCAACGGCCTCTTGTGCTTTTTCAAAGCTAATTTCGTGATTTACCTGTTGCAGGATTTTTTGAACTGCCGCAGGTTTATCCGCCATTAAATTTTCATAGGTCCAGATCGTTCCACGAACACGGTTTTCCCGAAACGCCATTACCCACGAAACATAGAAATCAAGTTGCCAATGGGCCCATCTGGTAATAACAGCATCAAGCTGTTGTTCTTCACTCATCGCAGGCAAATTGTCTTGAAAGAACGCCATGCGTGAGCCTTTTGTCTCAGAGAGCAACATGTCACGCAAGCTGACAAGGCTATCGAAAATATTTCGCACCAGCACCACGATATCCATGTTATAGGCTTGCATAATAGCCAGATTATGGGGCAAGGCTCGACAGTGTTCCTGTGCGATTTTATTGACCCCGTAAATAGATCGGATAAATTCGGGTGATAACATATTTTCTTCATTTGCGTAACTGAGGCAGAGCTTCGGCCCTGGATAACCAGTTGCTTCCATCAAGACACTGTGAAGAAATGTGGAACCCGATTTTGGGATGCAGGCAATCATAATAGTCTTGCCAATATCACCCGGCATATTCAGCATACAGAAATCTTTAAATTCTGCTTTCGAATTGCTGGAGTAAAGCGCCCGGAAATACCTTTCACCTAACGCATATGGTCCCCAGCCAAGTATGCGTGCCTGATGGCGAACTGATGTGAGGACACGGGCATAGTCATCACAAACTTCAAAGAGTTGGACAATGACATCAAGGACATCGAGATCACCTTCGTCAAAATCTGCATCTGATACATATGTATCAAGGACTTGGCAGGCCAAAAGGTGTGATTTTTCCTTATTGTCTTCATTGAGCGATTTAACGGCCTCAATTGTCTTGGCTCGCATCGCTTCATTTTTTGCTGCGTCTTTCATAGCTCCCCTGATATTCAGATTCTATCTTTTCTTACAATCCAGCCGCCGCCCATAACTCGTTCACCATCATAAAAGACGCATGCCTGTCCAGGAGAGATTCCCGCCTGAGGTTCATCCAGAACCACTTTGGCACCGCCGTCAGAAATACCATATGCAGTTGCAGAAGCCAATGACTGGGCCGAGCGAAGTTTAACCGAGATTGAAATTCCAGCTTCCGGCAATGCTATTTCATCCCCAAGCCAGTTGATATCACGAACATAAACTTCATCTTCCAAAACAGCTTCGTAAGGACCAACAATAACCCGGCGGGTATCTGCCTCAACCCGGACCACATACAATGGTTCACCAACTGCAACGCCAAGGCCACGACGCTGTCCAACCGTAAAGCCAATAATGCCGTCATGGCGGCCTAGTACATTGCCTTCAAGATCAACGATATCTCCTGGGTCGCAAGCACCGGGGCGCAAACGTTCGACGACGCTGACATAATTTCCATTGGGAACGAAGCAAATATCCTGACTCTCTGCTTTTTCCGAAACATGCAGACCAAGCCTTTGTGCATGATCTCTGGTTTCCATCTTGTCCATGCCACCGAGAGGGAACCTTAAATAATCCAGTTGCTCTCGCGTTGTCATAAACAGAAAATAGCTCTGGTCCTTACCCGGGTCCTTGCCACGATACATCGTTGCCTTGTCTTTGCTCTGCTCACGACGAATATAGTGACCAGTTGCTAGCGCATCCGCACCCAAGTCTTTTGCCGTTGCCAACAAATCCCTAAACTTGACCGTTTGATTGCAGAGCACACACGGAATTGGCGTTTCCCCATGCAGATAACTATCGGCGAATTGCTCCATGACCTGATCGCGAAAACGGCTTTCATAATCAAGTACATAATGTGGAATTCCAATTGACTGAGCAACATTTCGGGCATCATGAATATCACGTCCTGCACAGCAGGAATTAGCCCGTGATACGGCCTCACCATGATCATAGAGCTGCAGAGTAACCCCAACCACATCATAGCCCTGCTCTTTGAGCAATGCGGCTACAACAGAGCTGTCCACACCACCGGACATAGCGACAACAACACGGGTGTCAGCTGGTAATTTATCAATATTAAGAGAATTAAGCGTCATCGTTTTTAATAGAGAGCCTTTAATTTAATCGATTCAAAAAGTGACGTTTTTTGACATAAATCAAATTTAGAATCAAATTTCACGCTGTTATCTACATGTTTAATGCAATAGGTTGTGTACCTAGGAACAAATTTCAATAAATCAATAAATTTTAAATACTGCCATCACAAAATGAACCATCTTTACATTCGTCTGATAAGCCTAGCAT
>JABJOR010000538.1 GCA_018664265.1 Rhodospirillales bacterium | reverse complement strand
TGATGACAGGGCAAGGCCCGCCACGCCGCCTTCAAGGGCAGCTAAACGTTGCTCCAGCACATCATTGGTCGGATTCATAATACGGGTGTAGATATTGCCCAATTCTTTCAGAGCAAACAGGTTTTCCGCATGGTCCGTATCACGAAACTGATAGGAGGTTGTTTGGTATATCGGAACAGCGACAGCCCCGGTTGTTGGATCGCAACGGTATCCAGCGTGTAAAGCCAGGGTATCAGGGTGCAGGGTGCGCTCAGTCATTGTATTTCCCTCAAGTTTTAAGAATTTGAAATGTCCTGTAGACGAAAAAACATTTACACCACGAATTGTCAATTGATTGTCTTCATATAAGGCCAAGATCAGAGAGCCATCAAGCATTCTCCATGCAAAATAAAAATTTATAGTTTCTCTAAAATACCTTGACCTGGGCATGCAAAACCTTGTCTAATTTGACTGACTGGATAGTCAAATTAAATTATAAAATGGTACTCTCAACAAAACGACGGCCTGTCAAAATTAATCTCCCATTTGGCAGACCGTCGTTTTTTGCTGCAACCAATACATAAAACGACAAAGGAAGACCAAGATGACTGAATTAACTGAACCCGCACTAGACCCTATGACACTAGACTCCCGTGTCGGGTTTGATTTTTTCTATCCAGTGCCGTTGAACGAACCCTGCAGCAAACGTGAGTGGCGCGAAATGGGCAAAGCCGTTGGCCTGACGCAATTCGGGGTCAACCTGACCACACTGCCACCCGGAACGTGGTCCACACAGCGTCACTGGCACCTGAATGAGGACGAATTTGTCTACATTGTTTCAGGAGAGGCGGTTCTGGTAACCGATAGCGGTGAGCAACTTCTGAGCGCAGGAATGGTGGCCGGGTTTCCAGCAGGCAAGCAAGATGGTCATCATTTGATCAACAAATCTGATAGTCCAGTAACCCTTATCGAAGTTGGTTCCTGTGCGCCACGCGAGGAAGGTGGTTACCCTGATCTTGGCAAGAAATTCATCGTTCATGAAGACGGTTCGGAAGATTTTCTGCCTGAATGAGTTTCTTAGACCACAAAAGCAACTATAATCGGGCACCCATAGATCAAAGTGAAAACAATGAAAATAGCTGAACCCTACAGTGGATTTGAGCAAGGTCCAATTCGTCCACCCAGTGAATCAGAAAGCCTGTTGGTCAGGGTAAGCCGTAATTGCTCGTGGAATCGTTGTACCTTTTGTAGCATGTACAAGGACGTCAGGTTCCAGCTGCGCCCTGTTGATCATGTCTTGAAGGATATTGATGCAGCCCGGTTTTATGTGGATTCAATATTAGCTGCGCAAAAATCTGGAAACAGACTGACACAAAACGAACTGTACGCTCTCTCCCCAAATGGGGAGGAGGGGGATATTCAGGCTCTGCATGCGGCGTACAATTTTGTATCAAACGGGATGGAGTCCATTTTCGTACAAGATGGAAACAGCCTTGTCATTAAACCGAATGAAATCATCCGCATATTGCGTCACCTTAAAGATGCCTTCCCGGATGTAGAGCGGGTGACTTCCTACGCACGCTCCCACACAATCGTCAGGATCAGCGATGAAAACCTCAACCTGATGGCAAACGCAGGCCTGAACAGAATTCATATCGGCATGGAATCCGGCTCGGACAAAGTGCTTACGATGGTCGACAAGGGTTCCGATAAGGCAACCCAGATAGCCGCCGGACAAAAAGTAAAAAAAGCCGGTATTGAGCTATCCGAATACGTCATGCCGGGGTTAGGTGGGGCGGCATTATCACGGGAAAACGCAATAGAAACTGCTGATGCGTTAAACCAAATCAACCCGGATTTCATTCGTATGAGAACACTGGGGATGTCAGTTGCCGCACCGCTCACACAACAATTCATCGAGGGCGATTTCGATAAAATGGGCGAGGTTGATACAGCCAGAGAGCTACTGCTTTTTCTGGAACAACTGAATGGCATCAACAGTACCATAAAAAGTGATCATGTGCTGAACCTGTTTCAGGAAGTCGATGGAACTCTGCCGGGCGATAAACAAGCCATGATGAAGCCAATACAGGATTTCCTTCAACTTGATCCACAAGAACAAATGATTTTCAGCATTGGCAGACGAACCCACAGAATGGCGCGCTATAGTGATCTGGACAATCCAGTGCAACGCGATTACGCCCTGCAAATGTGCTCAGAACTTGGCGTCACAACCGATACCTTTGATGTTGCCATTGATTCAATCATGCAGCGGTTTATTTAAGAGCTCCCGGCAGCTTAGTATACCTGGTAATGCACTTCCATGGGGCCTTTGGGTCCGTTAACGTCGATTTGGCGGCCTGAAACTGTTCCGTCTTGTGGTGTTGTTTCAACCGTTTCCGGTGACCTAATATATGGGCAGGCGGAAATCACGGCAATGCAGTCCATTTCTGCCCGGAATACAGCGTAATCACCCGGTTTGGTAACCGTCGGTAGATAATCGATACGACCTTCCTGACGATTATCGTGGTTGAGCCGAATACGAACATTCATCCATAAATTCAAAGGTTGTGGAGTAACCGCAGGTGCCTCCATACCAATATCTTCGAAAGCTCTGATAAGATTATCGCCGCAGCTATTGCGAGTGACCTCGTTGTCACCCTCCCAAATATAACGGTAGCGATCACATGCGGGAAGGACAACATCATGAACCCCGGGCGAGTGATCCTCGACAAAGGTCAGAATGTGGCGACGCTTGAAGGTTACAAAAGCCTCACCCTCTGCCGGAAGCATTTTCTTGAGGCAACTTTTGGTGTGATGCATGGACATGATGTCACCCGGGTCATCAGCACTGAAAGCCCAGAAATCAACAACCTGGGTACCGTGGGTATTTATGATCTTAAGGCACTGTCCTTTGGACAGAGGGATCGCCTTGCCCCTTTCAGGTTGCACATCGTAAAGTTTACTCATATCCAGATTCTCCCCTAATGCAAATATGGCGATCTACGCACTTTCGTTGATTGCCGCTAAAATTTTCTCCGGCGTCAGGGGGAAATCATGCACCCGTACACCGATGGCATTGGCAACCGCATTGGCCACAGCAGATGCGACGGGGGCAAGCCCGGCTTCCCCGATTGCCTTGGCACCAAACGGCCCAAGCCCGCTCCGTGATTCCAGAATGATCGATTGAATCTCAGGGCAATCCATTGCCGTCGGGCATAAATACTCACTTAAGGAAGGCGTAACCAGGCACCCTTCCTCATAGATCAGCTCTTCGCATAAGGCGTAACCGTGGCCTTGCGCCGCGCAGCCTTCAATCTGACCTTCAACGGCCTGTGCATTAATGGCCTGTCCCACATCATGGACACCAATGCTTTTCAGGATCGAAACTTCACCAGTATCTGTATCCACAGCAACTTCTATTGCATGGGCACCAAAGGTGAAATCCGGATGTACTTGCCCTTTTACAATATCCATATCAATCACATCACCGAAGGGTGCCCTGAATATCGCCAACTCAGAAAGATGAACTCCATCATAGGCACACAGGCTAATTAATTTTGCCAAGGGGATAGACTTGTCTGCGTGATCAATAACAAACACGTTCGATCCAGCAAAATCGATGTCAGTAGGTTTAACACCGAACGCTTGCGCTGCGCGCGTTGCCAACCGGTCCCGAATGGCTTCTGCTGCCAATCGAACGGCATTTCCACTCATATACAGTCCACGGCTTGCTGCCGTGATACCCGCCAGGGGCGTTGTTGATGTATCGCTGTTATAGACAGAGATCGTTTGCATATCGACGCCAAGGATCTCACCTGCGATCTGGGCAAGGGCTGAGACCTGACCGGAGCCCACATCGGTTATACCAGAGCGCACAACCACTGTTCCATCCAGCTCCAGCCCGACCCAGCCTTCTGCTGTATCGTGCGTCCAGACCAGACGACCATACCCCTGCAAAGACGCAGCCACACCGCGCCCATGCTTGATCGGGCCTTCACCCTGCAAGGGATCGCCTAGGGCCGCCCATGCTTTTGACATGCACTGTTCACTCCACACGGCACTTTTGATTGTGGCGCCAACAGCGTTTGTATCTCCGGTATTCATGAAATTGATACGGCGCAGTTCTAGAGGATCAATCCCCAGAACCCTTGCCGCCTCATCCATTTGTTGCTCATAGGCAATGCAGGCTTGCGTTGCGCCAAATCCGCGAAATGCGCTGGTATACATATTGTTTGTGGCAATTGAACGCGCATCAATATGAAGATTTCCTACACGGTACGGACCAGCCCCGGCTTCCAATGCCGAGAGCAACACTGAATGGGACATAAAAGCGTAAGGTCCGGACTCCGACGTTATATCGATCTTTGCAGCGGTAATTTTGCCGTCCCGGTCAAATCCGGTTTTATGGGTTATTACAAACGGATGGCGCTTGCCGTGACCATAAAATGATTCTTCACGGGTGTAACACAATCTGACGGGGCGCTTGGTTGTGGTTGCCAGCAATGCGACAAACAACTCGGTAGTAATCTCACACTTGCCACCAAAGCCACCACCCAGCATGGCACCACGAAAGCGTACCTTACTATGAGGGATATCCAGGGCTGCGGCCACAGACCGAAAATGTTCAATACGTTGGGTTGATGTGCGAATATTGACCACACCCTGATCATCAACCCAGGCAAGGCCGATTTCAGGTTCCAGAAATGCATGCTCGACAAATTGTGTGGTGAAGGTGTTTTCAACAATTGTATCAGCCTGCAAGAAACCTGCCTCAACATCACCTTTTCGGGCTTTGTACTCGGCAACGATGTTGTCTTCACCGTAAACGATTGGCGCACCCGGCTTTTGCGCTTCAAAAACATCATAAACGCCGGGCAAGGGTTCAAGATCAAATTCAATCAACGCGCAAGCACGTTCGGCAATTTCCAGCGTTTCAGCAGCGATCAAGGCAATCGGCTCGCCCTGATAACGGGCAATTTCATCAACCAGAACCTGATGGTCTATAATTTCAGGTCTGGAGCCTGACAAACCGGGAAGGCCTGTCACAATAGTCTTCTTTTTTAAATCCTTGAAGGTAAGAACACAGGCGACCCCCTCAAGCGCACGCGCCTTGCTTACATCCAGAGATTTCAGGCAGGCGCTCGGCAGTGGGCTTCTCAGAATTTTTGCATGCAGCATATTCGCCATTGAATAATCACCGGCATACAGAGTTTCGCCAAAAACCTTACCAGGGCTATCAATACGGGGCAGGGGATTGCCGAGCTGGCGAAAATTCACATTGCGCTCAGTTTGTGCAAAATCATCAACCTTGTTCATTTCGCACGCCCTTCGATTACGCAAAATTTATAGAGCAACTATACATTTCAAAATTGAATAGTCGAACGCTATCTCGGTACTCATAATTTACAACAGCTCAACAACAATTTCAGTCGGCCCGTCAGGGGAATTGATTGCCCAACCCGGCCCTGCCAGATCATAAGGGCAGGACGACACCGCACAGATCAAGTCCATACAAGCCTCAAGCACAACATACCCACCGGGTTTTGCCACAGGCTCCTTGGGCGTATTGAACATGAATCCGTCTTCCACCACTGTGTTGGTGAAAAAATTCACAGCCAGAGGCGCGGCGGGAACATCACAGCCCAGTGTAGCCATGGCCTCTTCGAGATTACCGATACAACTGCGGTGACCAGGCTCACCGAATTGCTCATACCGAATAGAATCGCAAGGGGCAATGAGCAAATCATGCAAACCATCGGCTCCGTCCTCAATAAACTCGACCATAGGATTTCGACGCCGACTCAGGAATATATCGCCCACTCGGGGGTGCAGAGACCGGGTCGGCATCCAAGTATGGTGAGGTGACAGACAGTCTTCAATGTCATCAGTGCTGAAGGCAAAAAAATCAGCCGATTGCTGCCCCTTTGGCGTGATGATACGGAACCGTTTTCCTTTATCAACGCGGAACGCGTGACCATGCCCGGCCTTTATAGTGATGCTTTCCATGTTTTTTGCCCCTTTTCCTTAATCTACATATTACTCACAGTAAAGGCAAAATTGTTATTTGCAAAATCTGAAACATGGATTAATTTTTAGACACGATTCGATTCACTGCTTGAAATTGTCATGGTTAGAAACATGGTTAGAAAACGCAATCCGGAACATAGAGAAGTCTTGTTTGAATTCCATGAGGTAGGCAAGGGTAATTCCGTGCGTGTATCGGCCATAGATGTGACAACCAATACAGAAGTTGTCATTATAGGTGACAAGCGTTTCAACGAAAAAATGCTGATGAATCAGGCTGTGCGAAAGCTGAAGTACGTGTTGGAGAAAAAGCACAAGGAGTCG
>JABJOR010000537.1 GCA_018664265.1 Rhodospirillales bacterium | reverse complement strand
ATTCCATCTGGTAATGGTGGCGGGGTTCGCGCCGCATTGAGCGTCGTTAATGGCGGGGCGGCACTTGCGCCTGCCTATAGTGAGCATGAAGCGGTGGCGGTTGCTGAAGAAATTCAGCAGGAGGTGCTGACCAGCCTTACCGATATTACAGCGCTCGCCGAGGCCCGTCGGGAAATGAGCTTGCAAGCGTTTTTGTATAATAATGCCCGTTTGGTCAGCTTTGCACCGGGCAGAGTTGAACTGAACGGTGGTGAATATGCCGACGCAGCCACCATCCAGAAACTGCGGAACTTTTTGCATGAAGAAACCCGTGAAAACTGGATAGTTTCAATCTCGGCAAGTGAAGGCGAGCCAACGTTGAAAGAGCAACATGAAGCCGCCCAGAATGCCCTCAAGCAACAGATGAGTGAACACCCTTTGGTGAAATCTGTTCTGGAGGCTTTCCCCGAATCAAAAGTGACTAAAATTCAGGATCATGCACCTCTTGATCCAGACGATTCTTAAACCCAATACAACACCCTATTATTTCAGGAGAAACACGCATGTCTTCAATGATTAACTCAGCGGCTACAGGTAAAGTTCTGGAAATAACCATGAACAATGCACCCGTAAACGCAATTAACTCAGCCATGACACTTGAGCTGTATGACGCATTTGTAAACTTGCGTGACAATGATGATCTGACCGTTGGCTTGATTACAGGAACAGGCGAAAAATGCTTTTCTGCCGGTTGGGATTTAAAAGAGGTTGCTGAGATCGATGGCGATATTGAAAGCCCGGAAATGATGGGTATGTCTCCGGGCGGATTTGCCGGGTTCACAGAAATGTGGGACTTGTATAAGCCGGTTATTGCTGCACTGAATGGTCATGCCATTGGTGGCGGGCTGGAAATTGCTCTGGCGTCCGACATTATTATCTGTGTTCCGGAAACCAATATCTGGTTGCCAGAAATGCAGCGCGGGTTCTTGCCGGATGCAGGTGCCGTACAGCGCCTTTCAAAGAAAATCCCACACAATGTGGCTTTGGAAATGATGTACACAGGCCGCCGCATGGACGCCGAGGAAGCCAAGCACTGGGGGCTTGTTCACAAGATTGTCCCACGCGATGAATTGATGGATGTGTCACGCGCCATGGCAGAAGAAATTTCCAAGGGTGCCCCACTTGCCCTTCGGGCCTTGAAGGAAACTTTTTATGGTGTATCAGAAATGTCCGTACAAAAAGCCTTCAAGCACATGAGTCGTGGCATGGGAACATTCCCCTGGTACGAAAAAGTAAACGATTCAGAAGACTTCCTGGAAGGCCCCAGAGCCTTCGCCGAAAAACGCGAACCTGTATGGAAAGGGCGTTAATCGCGCTAATAATCAATGCTGCTGGGCGCTGACCATGTAGGCTCCGATGGTTTCATCGCCCAGCGCCTTGCGGGCTTCCAGCCTATTGATGCCTTTGACCAGAACAAGGCGTCCATTGCCTTTGCGGACCTGAATTGGGCGTTGCTCGACATCTTCTATGACGGCGTTACAAATTTCTTCAACCTTGTTTGGGTCCAGCTCACTGCGTCGTGCCGCCGGGATGTATATATCTTCAATTTTTACCATTACGGTTTTAAGCAAAATAAAATTCCTTGTTGTATTTTCGAGTTATGACTTAAGCTTGCGCCTGCCAGTCTTCAAAGCTGATGTGCCGGCCCGGATATGCCGGGTTTTCCAATGGCCAATCCTCTGAAATCCATTTTTCTACAATTTCAAAAAGATGTTCATCAAGGCCGCTCTCAGCCTGTGACTGGCGCACCCACATGGTGATTTCTGCGTCATAGTCTGAATTTCTGGTTGGGTAAATGTACATGCATCCCAGAACTTCTGACTCATCGAGGCTGATGGCAGTATAGGCAAACGACGTTCGTTCTTGAAATTCGGTTTGATGCCAACCAAGTTCAGCAAGGTTTTGTTCCAGTGTTAATCCGCACGGCCAGTCACCGCCCGGATGAAACAAGGTGCGCAAGCGATCTTCACTCGTCATTACGGCGTCGTAATCCTTCTCCACATCCTGGATGGTCAGCGGGCGCAGGCGCATGCGGCTTGTTTCCAAAACAGCCGGAACAACAAAATCATCAGGTACGAGAGGCGGGTTATACATTGTTATTAATTCCCCTTTTTACGATCTTCAGCTGTTTATAAATGTATTTTCCAATGTTCCCACGCCTTCAATGGTGACAGAGACTGTGTTGCTGTCTTGCTTCATAACCCCCACACCGATGGAGGTGCCACAGCAAATAATATCGCCGGGTGAGAGTGTCACTTCCTGTGATATCATACTCACTATTTTATGGGGTGGGATGATCATATCGGCAACCGGGTAGTTCTGGCGCTCGTCACCATTCAGGATCGTTACAATATTGAGGTCTGCCGGATCAAGACCTGTTCCGATTGCCGGGCCAAAAGGCCCGAAGGTGTCGAAACTCTTGGCGCGGGGCCATTGTGCAAAGGTCGGGTCCTTATCAATAATATCGGCGGCAGTCACATCATTGATGCAGGTATATCCAAAAATAGCTGATGCGGCTTGATCTTCACTGATTTCCTTGCATACAGTTCCGATGACAATGCCAATTTCACCTTCGTATACAACACGACCTGAATAAATCGCCGGGCGTTGTATAACGCCGCCATGGGCCAGAAACGCATTGCTGGATTTATGGAAGTACAGTGGCTCTTCCGGTGCGTCATTGCCTAGCTTGGCTGCAAGCGCATGAAAGTTATTCCAGAGACCAAACATTTTGGATGGCTCGCACGGTGTCAGTAAAGTTACATCAGCCAGATTGACCTGCTCGCCACTTGGCTTTGGGCTATCGAACATATTGCCCTCATGGATGGAAATCACATCGCCTTCCAACGTTCCAAATTGGATGGTCTTTCCAGATTCAAATCTTACCCATTTTGCCATTTTTGTTTCCTGTATATTTAAGTTTTTGAAAAATAATTAAGGGAATTTCTAAAGCAAAAAAACGATTTGCCCTAGCGTAATTTTGTTTTCAGGGTGAAAATCGTTTTGTGTGTTATAAGAGGGTTATATGATAGAGAGGCAAACTTCAAAATCTTCACCGGAATGTCCGAGCCAAGATATAGCCTCGGGAAAGTCTTGAAACACTTTGATATGGAATGGATTTGAGGGAACATTTGTTAATTTTATGTATTCCTCCCAGCCCTCGATAGCAATTGAACTATTGCAAACGATAGCGCTTTTTTGTTTTTTGCTTGAAGGATCTGGATATTCGTCCTCAAACAATCGTTCAGAAAAACCAAGCGCCCCAATAATTTCCTCACGGGTGATAGCCCAGGTTGCATCACGAAAATCCACGAGATGATTATAGGAGAGTACTTTATCTGGATATTGGCTGAGTATACTTTGCCAGTTGATCCACTCGCGAATGGTAAGGTGAACACCTTCTGCATGCCAAACGACAAGCGCATTGTCATTGAGTATAGTGTATTTGGGTTCCTGCTTTACCTTGGTCATATACCCTGACAATTCATTCCTGAATTTATATCCACCAAACTATTATCGACTATAGATTATCCATGATTATTTTTGAAATTAATTTTTATAATTGTATGTAACATGCTTTTAGGGGGCAATAAAAAACGGATCATTGTTCGGGTCACGGTTCCAGGTGTATTCGGCCCAGCGTGCAATCTGTTCAGCGGTGGCTAGATCATGCAGGTGAGCGATTATGGCGAGGCTCATGTCTGTTCCGGCAGAGACGCCAGAAGACGTAAAGAATCGCCCATCCTGCACCCAACGGGCTTTTTTTTGCCAATGCACACTGGGGCCGTTCGATGTAGTCTCGTCAAATTCTTCCTTGTTGGTGGTTGCTTTGCGGGCATCAAGCAATCCGGCCTTGGCAAGCAGGGCGCTTCCTGTACAGACAGAGGCTACCAGTCCTGCCTTTGCAGATTTCTCCCATAGCCATTGCAGCAAGCCATCGTTATCGACTTCGCGCCGTGTGCCATCTCCACCAGGGATTAATAAAATATCATAGTCCTGATTATCACTGGTCAAATCATCAGGAAGGATCATTGGGCCTGGATAGCTTTTAATGGGATCAGCGGTTTCGGCAACAATGCGAATGGTAAATTGCTCAGCCAGCATGCCAAACATTTCCAGAGGGCCAAACAGGTCCAGAAGTTCAAATCCGGGAAAGATCAGCGCTCCGATTTTTCTCATAACTCAGTCCTTACAGGGTAAATGTATTGTTTGAGGATTCGCCCCAGGCATCAAGGAATTCCTGCAAGTGTGGGCGGGTTTCGCCTTCTGCTTCAATCAACGTAATAATATCGGCAATGGCACGATTATAATTTTCTGTGCTCAATTTGCCACGATGGTGCATCAATCGAAGGTAAACCAGATAGGTGTTGAGCACATCGGTCTCGCAATAATCGCGGACATCCTGAACCTGTCCATTTTCAATCATTTCTGTGACTTTGGAGCCATCAACGCCGAATTTCCCGGGGAAACCCAACACGGAGCAAACTTCGTTGAGCTTGACCCTTGCTGATCCGCCAAATTCCGAGAGAACTTCCAGCAGATCACAGTGCCAGTCATCGGAATAACGCGAGGTATAGCTGTTCCATTTATCGCCGTCGCTGTACAAAAAACGGGCGCTGATACCGTGAACCATAGCCCGGTATTTCAAGACGGAAAGATCGAATCCACGTCCATTATAGCTGACAAGACGGGGGCGCAGGCGCTCGACGTAGCTGAAAAAGCCTTGCACCAAAGCTTTTTCATCAGCACCGGCTTCGCCACCTGAGCGTAATTCACGCATTAAAAAGGCTTCTTCGGTGCCTTGGCGTTCAATTTCGGTTTCAAGGAAACTGATCGCAACGATCTTGTGAAAAGGTTGGCGGGGAAAGGCGTTGCGTCCGTCGGTGATATCCAGATGATAGCGTTCCAGCTCGGCGCGGCATTCATCTGGATCTGTTCCGTCAAAGCCGGTCAGGTTGCGAACGGCCTCTGTATCGGGCACGGTTTCAATATCAAAGACAAACAGGTTATTGTGTGGCATGACTCTCCCTCTCATGCCTGTTATACACGGCTTCAACGGACTATATAAACACTATAAACACATCGTTTGATTTACGGAGTAAAATGCCATGATGAATATGGGCAAAATGATGAAGCAGGCTCAAGAAATGCAAACTCGTATGCAGGATATGCAATCCGAGCTGGAATCTATGGAAGTCACGGGGAAATCCGGTGGCGGAATGGTTGAAATTACCATGACCTGCAAGGGAGCAGCCAAAGGCTGTAAAATTGATCCGTCACTGGTTGGTGAAGGGGATTCCGATATGCTGGAAGACCTAATTGTTGCTGCCATGAATGATGCCAGATTGAAGGCTGATGAAGTTTCCCGTGAAAAAATGTCAGAACTCACTGGTGGGATTGAATTACCACCCGGAATGCAATTGCCCTTTTAATAGAGTCTATACCTATGCGTGATGCCGCTATCGAACGTCTTGTACAGCATTTGTCCCGCCTGCCGGGACTGGGCCCGCGCTCGGCCCGCCGGGTGGTGTTGCATCTGATCAAACGCCGGGAAGGATTGCTTCAGCCCCTGATTCGCGCATTGCAAGACGTCCATGACGGCATTGTGAATTGTAACACTTGCGGCAATATCGATACCAATGATCCATGTTCAGTTTGTGTCGATCAAAAACGCGACAAGTCGGTGATTTGTGTTGTTGAAGATGTTGCTGATTTGTGGGCGTTGGAACGCACTGCAGTGTTTCGGGGCCATTATCATGTTTTGGGGGGCACATTATCTGCGCTGGACGGGGTTGGTCCAGAGGACTTGAATATTCCCATGCTGGTCAGCCGGGTACGCGATAACACTGTAAGTGAAGTGGTGCTGGCCCTGAGTGCGACAGTGGATGGTCAAACTACAGCGCATTATATTGCTGAACGTCTGAGCGATAGCCCTGTCAGTGTCACAGCCCTTGCTCATGGGGTTCCAGTGGGTGGCGAACTTGATTATCTTGATGAAGGCACTCTTTCAACGGCAATGCGGGCTCGTAGGCCAGTTTAAAACATAATACTCGACACCGTTATCTTCGTCATTCTGATGCTTGATCTGAGAGCACAGGAGATGATGGGGATGCTGGAGCCAAATCTTCGGCCGGAGAGTCATCATTGCCAAGTTGCATGGCTTCAATTTTCTCACCATGGGAATTGATTTTTTTTGAAGATGTTTCGATCAGAGCAATATCTTTTTCGGCTTGCGTGAAATGGGTTCGCAGATTATTGACACGGCCATCAAGTCTTGAGACATCTTCCATCATCTTGAGGACCTGATCCTGAATTAACCCTGCCTGTTCCTTCATGCGAGCATCTTTTAGCACAGCGCGAACCGTATTGAGTGTTGCCATCAAGGTTGTCGGTGAAACGATCCAGACTCGACGTTTGTAGCTTTCCTCGACAAGGTTACGGAAATTTGCATGTAATTCAGCATAGACAGCTTCTGATGGCAGAAACATCAATGCAGACTCAGCGGTTTCGCCAGGAATAATATACTTGTCGGCAATGTCGGTAATATGCTTTTTGATATCGGCGGTGAACGCCCGTGTGGCTTGTATTTTTGCTACATCGTTTTCGGCATTTCGCAACGCTTCATAAGAATTCAGTGGAAATTTTGCATCAATAACTATCGGCCCCGGTGGCAGCGGCAACAGCAACAGACAGTCCGGTCTTTTGCCATTGGACAGAGTAGATTGAAATTCATAGGCGTTGGGAGGCAATGTGTTCGTTACAAGATCATTAAGTTGAATTTCGCCAAATGCACCACGTGCCTGCTTGTTAGACAAAATATCCTGAAGGCCAACCATTTGCTGGGACAAGTCCGTAATATTTTGTTGAGCAGCATCAATAACGGCCAGTCGTTCGTGCAGGGATTTTAGTGACTCGCCAGTTTTTTCAGTTTGCTTGGCAAGACTGTCTCCAAGGCGGCCTTGCAAGGAATCCAGACGCTGGTTTAACTGTGTCTGGCCTTGTTGCAGTCGATCCGCCAATACAGTCTGGGTGGCCCCCAGATTGTTGGATGTTTCCTGCATTGTCATCAGCACACCAGCCAAATCGTTTTCACTGTCCTTGCGAGATTTTGTGTTCCTGATGATCATGACTGCCAATAAGGCAAATCCGATTAAAAGAATGGCGCTTGGTATCATTAAAGAATCAGTCATCATGAGGTCTTTGTAGCATCCTGAGACAAGCACAGATAGCGCCATTTTCAGGATTTTTACATTCGTTGCCTTGACGTCACGCAGACAAGGCAATATGTGAAAGTCAGAGTTTGAAATTAGAAGGATAACTTTCGTGGCGAGATTACCAATTATTGTGGCTCCAGACCCGCGTTTGAAGAAGGCATCTGCTCCTGTTGAAGCGGTCGATGACGAAATATGCGCGTTGCTCGATGATATGCTGGAAACCATGTACGATGCCAACGGGGTTGGGCTTGCAGCTCCGCAAGTAGGGGTGTTGAAGCGTGTGGTGGTTATCGATGTAGCCCGCGCAGATGAGACATCTACACCTATGGAATTGGTAAACCCGGAAGTTGTCTGGGTATCAGATGACATCGTGGTGAAGGAAGAAGGCTGCTTATCCTTGCCGGAGTATTACGCTGAAGTGGAACGCCCGGAGACAATTCGTGTAACATATCTGGATCGCGTAAATAAGAAACAGGAATTGGAAGCTGATGAAATGTTGGCAACCTGCATTCAACATGAAATAGATCATTTGGATGGTGTTTTGTTTGTTGACCATGTTTCATCGCTAAAGCGCAACATGATTTTGCGCAAACTGAATAAAGCCAAACGTCAGGGCTCGATTACGGTAGCTTGACAGTTTCTGGTTTTTTAAAGGATCGAACCTTGCGTATAATTTTCATGGGAAGCCCTGATTTTTCCGCTCCTGTGCTTCATGCCTTGCATGATGCGGGGCATGAAATTATTTGTGTCTATACACAGCCGCCTCGCCCAGCCGGACGTGGTCATAAGGAACGCCCTTGTCCGGTTCATGCAGTAGCCCTAAAGATGAATATTCCTGTTCGTAATCCAGTTAATTTTAAGGCAGTCGAAGATTGTGTTGCCTTTGCTGCTCTTGAGGCTGATATCGCTGTTGTTGTTGCTTATGGATTACTGTTGCCCAAGGCAGTGCTGAGTGCGCCTCGTCTGGGGTGCATCAATGTTCATGCATCTTTGTTACCCAGATGGCGAGGTGCAGCCCCTATACAACGAGCAATTCTCGCTGGGGATGATGAAACGGGTGTTTGTATTATGGCCATGGATGAAGGGCTTGATACAGGCGCAGTATATTTACGTCACTCTGTTGCGATTACAGAAAAAACAACAGGTGGATCATTGCATGATGAATTATCCATCATTGGAGCGCAAAGTTGTGTTGAAGCACTAGAGAGCATTGCTTCAGGTGTTTTACAGCCAGAAACACAGCCCAAAGAGGGTGTGACATACGCAAAGAAATTGAGTCCGGCTGAGGCACGCATGGACTGGGAAAAGCCTGCTGATGAACTTGCCCGCGCCGTAAAAGCTTTTGACCCATGGCCTGGAACCTGGTTTGAACACAATGGCGAGCGGATTAAGTTATTTGCAGCCCATGCAGAATCTGCTGGTCGTGGTGAGAAGGCTGAGGCTGGAGAAATACTTGATTCTCGCCCAGCCATTGCCTGTGGGGATGGCACATTGGTGCTTGAACGATTGCAGCGCGCCGGGCGAAAGGCGCAGGATGCAGCAGATTTTCTTCGTGGGTACAAATTTGAAGTTGGTGAGATATTAAGCTGAAATGAATTAATTTATTTCTGACAGCTTAGGAGCTTTTTTCTCCAAATCACTGATTTTTTCAATGCCTTGACGGATATCGGATGACAATAATTCAGCACGCCTAGTTGGGCTGCCTGAATCGGATGTTGGAAACGCGTTGGCCCAGACAGTCATCTTCAATGATAAAGCACATAACACGCCACCATTCGTTACGTGATAGCCACGTATTAAGTTCTCAACACGACGGAACTTGTCGGCTGAAATATCTTGCCACATATTGCTAGAGGACCGATCGAAAGCTTCAAATCGGCCTGTTAGTCCGGCCATGCCTTCATTTAAAATAGATTCAACTTCATTGGCAGAAGACTGTAATGCTCGATCCTCTTTGAATTGATATGATTTTTTAAGGTCATCCAGGCTTTCGAGGAATGTTGTGATGATCGGCTCGATTTCGTCAAGGCATTGACGGTAGTAACTCAGCGCCAGGAAAATATCTCCATAATCTTCCAGGAAGGTTGGAACCTGATCTGGCCGGATGCTTAATTTAGCAGCCATCTGCTTTAACCGGTCCAAGGCATTCTGTTTGTCTGGTGAGCGGAATAAATTCAAAATGTCGTCAAAGTCTTCGATGTCACAGGTTTGATCATCACCAAAAATTTGTAAGATCAACGGCCGTGTAAAGGACGACATGTATGATGTCAATTCTTCGGTTTTATCTGCCGACAGGCGTAGAGCATCAATATCTTGTACGGAGATATCCATTTCGCGTGTCGCAAGACGCAGGCTGTAGACATCATAGCTTGGAAGTGCGCCAAGCTTTTTTAGCAATTGAATATCAGGATGATTCGGTGGCCAACTGAATTGTGCGGGCAAATCGCGAATTTGCATTTGCCCGCTGCCAGTACTGGAATCGGAAAAGAACTCAACAACTGTTTCAAGGCGGGCATTTTTTATCAGTCGGGCATTTTTCAATGCAGCCGTTTGAATTGGCATAATACCAAGGGGCATGGCAAAGAGTGAATTTTGATCACTGTGTGTTTCATCAAAAGGATTAAACTTGGATGACATAGCTACTCATGCCCAATTTTCAGTAATATTTGATTTTATGCGCCACAATTTACGTCTAATTTAAGATTTTAACAAACTAATGTTTCATATGAATAACATTAATTTACGCCGTTATCTTAATAGTTTGTGTGTAAATATCAATGTTGCTTAGTTCAATTCTGAAAGTTTGGGGGCGTTTTTCTCAAGAATGCTGATCTTTTCAATTCCTTGTTTCATTTCTGATTGTAACAGCTCAACTCTTCGATTTGGGCTACCTGCATGGGCATTTGGAAATGCAGTTGCCCATACATTCATTTTTACCCATAAGGCACAAAGTACCCCACCATTGGTTTCATGAGACGAACGAATTAACTTTTCCACTTTTCGGAATCGATCTGCTGAAATGTCTTTCCACATATCAGATGAAGCCCGATCAAAAGCTTCAAATCGACCTGTTAGACCAGCAGTCCCTTCATTCAAAATAGCTTCGATCTGTTTCGTCATAGTCAAAAGGGCAAGATCATCCTTGAATTGATAGGATTTGCGTAGCTCGGTAAGGCCTTCCAGGAATTCGGAAATTATGGGCTCAATTTGATCAAGGCATTGACGGTAGTAACTCAAGGCCAGAAAAATATCACCGTAGTCTTCCAAAAAGGTTGGAACTTGTGTGACCTGAAGCCCTAATTTCTTTGCCATTTGTTTCAGGCGGTCCAGAGCATCTCCTTTATTCGGATTACGAAACAGACCTATGATATCGTCAAAAGAGTTAATGTTTGATGCTTCATCATCACCAAAAATTTGTAAAATCAGGGGATGGGTGAAGGAGCGCATATATGTTGCAAGCTCCTGAGTTTTTGCTTCTGAAAGTTTGAGCGCATCAATATCCGTGAGGTCAATTTCAAGGGCTCTAAGGGTCAGGCGCATGCTGAAAACGTCGTAGCTATTCAGGTGCCCGAGTTTAGAGATCATACGTAAATCAGGATGTTTTGGGTCTTCCCAGTTGAATTCACGCGGCAGGTCCTGGATAGCTAATTGACCGCTACCAGTTTCTGCGTTGGAGAATAACTCTACCATTGTTTCCAAGCGAGCATTTTTCACAAGCCGCGCAGGTCTCAGTGCTTTGGTCTCAAGCGGTAAGATACCAAGTGGCATTGAATAAAGGGAGTCTTTCTCTTCATCTGTTATTATTATTTCGTCATCAAAAGCCATTTTTCTTTACTCCGTTTCTTGCTTGCTGTCCCCCGAATGCATAATGAAATCATGTTTACGAATTGTCACGAATAAACACGATAACCTAGCATTCCCAGCATAGAAAGGTATGTTATATAGTCTTTATAAAAACTTGACTAGACTATATCTTGTTATCACAACCCTACTGAACTATGAATTGATTGGTTAAAATACAATGCCGCGTTATCGAATAACTATAGAATATGACGGGCGAAACTTTGTTGGGTGGCAATCGCAGGATAATGGTATTTCTGTCCAGCAGGCTCTTGAGCAAGCCATAAAGGCGTTTTCAGGTGAAACATCATTGGTTTATGCAGCCGGGCGTACCGATGCCGGGGTTCACGCACTGGCACAAGTCGCCCATTTTGATCTGGAGCAAGATTATCCCGATTATAAGGTTATGGACGCCCTGAATGGTTTGGTCAGGCCCCATAGGGTCTGTGTGCTTTCTATAGAGCGCACGGATGAAGAATTTCATTCACGGTTTTCTGCTACGGGTCGATCCTATAGGTATAAAATTTTGAATCGACGGGCTCCACCTACAGTTGATGAAGGACTTGTATGGTGGGTTCCTGTTCCGCTCGACAGTGAAGCAATGCATGCTGCAGCTCAGGTTTTGATTGGAAAACATGATTTTACAACGTTTCGTTCGGTTCGTTGTCAGGCTAAATCTCCAGTAAAAACATTGGATCGACTTGCGATTGAGCGCAATGGAGATCATATTCGTATAGATGTGTCTGCACGGTCCTTTTTGCATAATCAGGTTCGTATTCTGGTTGGCACATTGCGTTTGATCGGTGAAGGCAAGTGGAATGCTGAAAACTTGAAATCCGCCCTTGAGGCTTGTGACCGAACCCGAGGCGGAGAAACAGCACCGCCATCTGGCTTGTATTTGAGCGCTGTAAGCTATTCATGAATGGAGAAGGCCGTATGAACGAACCATCACAAGAACCAATAGAATTGAAGCTGGATTCTGGAAATGGTGCAAACAATACCCAGCAAGGCCAGCAAGACTATCAGGGACAGCAGGACTCGCAGGCAGGCGCGCCTGTTATCGGATGGATTGCTGTGGCCTGTGGCGTGTTGGGAGTGTTTACAGCATCAATCTTTTTTGTCCCCTTGGCATTGGTTTGCTCTGTCATAGCTTTTTTCATGGGACAGTTCTTATGGGGCATTATGGGTATCGTTCTCGCCATTATTGGATTTTTGACATCCCCTGTATTGCTTGGAATTATCGGATTAAGTGCTCTGGCAGCATATTTTGGGTTTTAGCTAATTCCGGGTTATCCCCTTGAAAGGAGTGTTTCAACCCAGAGGCTTAAAGCCATGCTGATCAGAATATCGACACCAACAATAATCCATGCTGCCGACGGGTGAATATCCAGTGCTTTTCTAGCCACAAACCAACTGTAGGTCAGGATCATGAAGAGCGCGATCAGCGTAAGCGGTCCTGCGCCGCTTGCTCCGGATAAATTCAAAATAGCGACTGGCGTGTATATCAAGTTTTGCAGCACGGCTGCCCAATTGTACGCGATGATCGTGCGAATATAGTTTTGTTCACGTTCAAAATAACGCGCTACAAATGTCATGATGACCGGGTAGGCTGTCCAGGCGATTATATAGGCAATCATTTCTATCAGGGTGAAACGAAACGCAGAGACATCCAGATCCAGAAATATCCAACGTGCATATGTCGTTGTCATAAACAGGGGTAAAACAAGAATTGCGGCTTGAAAGGAGTGCCAGAACCCTTTCAGGGAATTATCAAAAAATTGCAAGCCACCAGCATCAAATCGGGCCAGCCGATAAGCGCCGTACAGAGAATTGAGCGTCTTTGATAGGTTGCTCATGCTAATTCAGCTCAGGTATTTGTCTATAATCAGTTCATAAATCTCGCTTAAGGCTATGATATCATCAACAGCGACATTCTCATCCGTCTTATGAGCTGTATCGCTTATCAGCCCAAATTCTACAACAGGGCAATAATCCTTTATGAAGCGTGCATCGGATGTCCCACCAGTTGTACTGGCTTCCGGTTTGTGTCCGGTAACGGCTTCTACAGAATCAGAAACCACGGACGTTAGCTTCCCGGGTTGAGAAACAAAGGATGTTCCGGAAACTTTGGTGCTAAGTTTATAACCGTGATTGATTGAATCGAGACGTTTACGGACCAGCTGTTCCATACTCTCGCCAGTATGCAAATCATTAAAGCGAATATT
>JABJOR010000053.1 GCA_018664265.1 Rhodospirillales bacterium | reverse complement strand
TGCGTCAGAATGGCCTTTATTAGGGCCGACTAATTATTGAGAAAAATAAACAATTTTTAAAAAATATTATAGAAAAAGCTTCACAATTAATCTGCGGGACTTAAAAAATCATAATCAAAGTTGAAAAATTGCTTCAGAATTAAAGCTATTTTTATTTCAAAGCAGCATCATCCGTTCCGTAAAATTCGTGCCGCATCCAGTGCGCAATAGGTCAACACACCATCCGTTCCGGCACGTTTAAAAGATGCCAGCGTTTCCATCATGACAATTTCATAATTAAGCCAACCATTTAGATTAGCTGCCTGCAACATGGCGTATTCACCACTGACATGATAGGCGTAAGTCGGAACCCCGAATGTGGATTTTACACGGTGGACGATATCCAGATAAGGCAGGCCCGGCTTGACCATGACCATATCGGCCCCCTCATTGATATCAAGGGCAACTTCATGCAAGGCTTCATCTGAATTATAGGGATTCATCTGATAGGTTTTCTTGTCACCCTTCATAGCACCACCCGAACCGATAGCATCACGGAAGGGGTTATAGAAGCCCGAAGCATACTTTGCGGCGTAGGACATGATAATTGTGTCCTGAAAACCATCGCTATCAAGCGCATCACGCATGGCGGCAATACGGCCATCCATCATATCGGATGGCCCAAGAATATCGCAGCCAGCCTCGGCCTGAACAACAGACTGTTTACACAATGCAACAATAGAATCGTCGTTCAGGATGCGTCCGTCTTTTACAATGCCGTCATGCCCGTCGGAGTTATAAGGATCAAGCGCGACGTCGCACATGACCCCTATATCAGGGTGTGCTGATTTAATCGCCCGAACAGCCTTACAAACCAGGTTATCCGGATTGTAGGCTTCTCGAGCATCTGGTGTTTTAACATCCGGGTTTGTCTGGGGAAAAAGCGATATTGCGGGGATTCCGAGGTCTTTCGCAGCCCCCACGACATCGACCAATAAATCAATGGTAAAGCGCTGAACACCCGGCATGGAGGCAACCTGTTCCGTGGTGTTTTCGCCATCAATAACGAAAATCGGCCAAATCAGATCATCCACACTCAGCTTGTTTTCAGCAACCAGTCTGCGTATCCACGGCTCGCGTCTGTTTCTACGCATACGGGTTGATGGATAAGAACGGTGGGGCAGCGCTTCAACCACGATAAACTATACCTTTTTCAGAGCCTGTTTAAGATCAGCAATGATGTCATCGCAATGCTCTAAGCCAATGGAAAGACGAACATATCCTGGCGTCGTACCCGTTGCGAGCTGATCTTCTTCTGATAGCTGTGAATGTGTTGTGGATGCCGGATGGATCGCCAATGAGCGGCTGTCACCGATATTGGCCACATGATAGAGCAACTCAAGACTGTCGATGAATGTTTTGCCTGCTGCACGACCACCTTTCAGCTCAAAGCCAACCAATGCGCCATGTCCGCCCTGTAAATAGGTATCGGCACGGCGGCGGACTTCACCTTCATGCAGACCAGGGTAAATAACGTTTTCAACGGCTGGATGCGAATTCAGGAACGTAGCAACCTTGGCAGCATTTTCACAATGACGCGCCATACGAACTGGCATGGACTCGAGACCCTGAATAAACTGGAAGGCATTCATTGGGCTCATGGCTGATCCCATATCACGTAACAAGATAACGCGAGCACGCAGGATATAAGCAATAGGGCCTAGAGGTTTTACAGCCTCAGTCCACACAGCGCCGTGATAGCTTGGGTCTGGCTTGTTCAACAGCGGGAAACGGTCTCCGCCAGCTTCCCAATCGAAATTACCACCATCAACCAGCATACCACCAATGGATGTTCCATGACCGCCAATGAACTTGGTGGTGGAGTACAAAACAATTGCAGCCCCGTGATCAATCGGACGGCAGAGCAGGGGAGCCGCCGTGTATCCATGATCAATGGAACACCCAGCTCACGACCAATATCGGCAACTTCCTTGATAGGGAAGACTTCGAGTTTTGGATTGGGCAGGGTTTCCGCATAATAACAACGGGTTTTTTCATCGGTTGCCTTGGCAAAAGCTTGTGGATCCTGCGGATCAACAAAACGACATTCAATGCCCAGGGATTTAAGGGTGTTGGCAAACAGGTTCCAGGTTCCGCCATATATGTTGGTGGAACATACAAAGTTATCGCCAGCCTCACAGATATTGAGGATTGCAAAAGTAGAAGCTGC
>JABJOR010000536.1 GCA_018664265.1 Rhodospirillales bacterium | reverse complement strand
TTTTCTTCTTTTTCTTCTTTATCGTCTTTTGGCAGCATAATCGGTCTCAGCAAAAACGCTGGGGTGTATTCCCCCATACCCTTAACCTGAATATTCGGCAAAACACCAACTTCATCCTGGGGAGAGGGTCTGCGTCTTGAGGAACGCTTGCTCTGTTGCTTCTGTTGTTTTTGTGGTTTTTGTTGTTGCTGTGGCTGGGCCTGAGCTTGTGGCTGAGGCTGTTCAGAAGGCTGAGGCTTTTCAGGTGCCTGAGTTTGTTCTGTTGCCTTAGGCTGTGCTTGAACCTGTTCCGGCTTTTTAGAGCGTTCTTGTCTGTTACCACGCCCCCGGTGCTTTTCTTTTGGCTCAGAGTCAGCTTTTGGTGCTTCAGGAGCATCTGTAGCTGGCGCACTCTGCGCATTGCCGCTTCCAATAGGCGGGATAGGCTTTCCAATCAGCTTTTCAATGAAACCGATATACTTGCGGTCCTCATTAAGGGCGATTGTATAGGCATGACCTTGACGTCCGGCCCGGCCTGTTCGACCAATACGGTGAACATAGTCTTCTGCATGGGTTGGCACATCAAAGTTAAACACATGGCTCATGGACGGAATATCGAGACCGCGCGCAGCAACATCGCTACACACCAGATAACGAATTTCGTCTGCCTTGAACTTGTTCAGGGTTTCCATGCGTGCCGGCTGGCTCATATCGCCGTGCAACTGCCCGGCATTAAAGCCGTGACGCACCATAGAACGATGTACGATGCTAACGTCGCGTTTGCGATTGCAGAAGATAATAGCGTTTTTGGCATCATCTTTACGGATTAAATCCCGCAACGTTGAGCGTTTCTCTTTTTGCGAGCTGCCACGCGGCAGCATAACCAGCCCCTGGGTAATGGTTACAGCTGAAGAAGAGAGTGCTGCAACAGTAATTTCTTTGGGGTTCATCAGGAATTTGTCAGCCAGCCTGCGAATTTCAGGCGGCATGGTTGCCGAGAACATCAAGGTTGTTCTGATTTTGGGTAGAAGACTCACAATGCGCTCGACATCAGGAACAAAGCCCATATCAAGCATGCGATCAGCTTCGTCAATAACCAGAACCTTCACATCGTTCAGCAGCAGACGTCCGCGCTCGAACAAATCTAGCAATCGACCTGGTGTTGCAATCAACACATCAACACCGTTGTCCATGGCCTTGATTTGATCATTCATGGACTCGCCACCGATCAACAAAGCTTTTGAGAGCTTTTGATATTTACCATAGGTATCGAAATTATCGGCAACCTGAGCTGCCAATTCACGGGTCGGTTCCAAAATCAACGAGCGCGGCATCCGGGCCTTGGCCCGTCCGTGATGAAGAATATCCAACATGGGCAATGTAAAGGACGCGGTTTTACCAGTCCCTGTCTGGGCACATCCGAAAATATCACGTCCCATTAAGACATAAGGGATGGCTTTTTCCTGGATGGGTGTTGGCGTGTCGTACCCTGCGTCGCTAACCGCGCGCAGAAGCTCGTCGCTAAGTCCTAGGTCTGAAAAACTCATGAAGCTGGCAAAACCAATCAAATGACGGCGTTAAGGCTAAAAATAGCCGTTAAACAGGGTACAAAGTACCTTTCAAGATGCGTGAATTACTTCTTTCACAACCAACTGTCAATGATTCTTGATTATTAGCGCAAAAAATACCATCTTTATTATATGGTTTTTAGCATAAAAAATCGTTCAATACAAAATAACCACAAAAAACCCATGACCAATACGTATAAGTCCGGTAATACTTCGTGCTTGATACCATGAGGATACAATGACGCAAAACACCCCCCCAAACCCGAAGTGGCCGGGTCTAATCTTGCCGTATAACGGTAAAATGCCCAAGATTCATGAAACAGCCTTCATTGCGCCCAACGCCGTGATTATTGGTGATGTAGAAATTGGCGCGCACAGCAGCGTCTGGTTCAACTGCATGATCCGTGGAGACATGAACAAAATCATTATTGGTGAGAACACCAACATCCAGGACGGAACCATCATTCACATCGATAGTCGTTCCTGTGGCACCACCATCGGTGACAACGTGACCGTCGGGCATTTGTGCCTGTTACACGCCTGTTCACTGAAAGATAACTGCATGATCGGCATGAATGCCACGGTCATGGACAAGGCCGTGGTCGAAAGTGGTGCACTGGTTGCAGCTGGTGCTCTTGTTGCTCCGGGCAAGCATGTCGGCGAAGGCGAACTGTGGGCTGGCTCTCCGGCCCGTAAATTACGCGCTACCGGTGACAAAGAACAAAGCATGCTGGACTATATCTGGCCAACCTATGTCAAGCTGTCCCAGGACTATGTTGACGCCGGACAAGATTTGCGGTCCATCAACGCCGATGATCTGGAGTGATCGAATTTGAGCAATCCGGCCAACAAAACAACCGAGTTGCTCGATGGCATCAAAGCCCGAAATCCCCGCAGCATTGCACGCGCCATGTCACTTGCGGAATCTCGCGCTGATGCAGGGTCCAAAGGCGATCGAGATTTCTTTGCTGAAATCTACCGACGCGCAGGCAGCGCCCACACCATAGGTCTCACAGGTGTACCGGGCAGTGGCAAATCAACCATGGTTCAGGCACTGGCAAAAAAGTTCAGAGCTTTGGGGCGCACTGTCGGTATCGTCGCCATTGATCCCTCCAGCCCGTTTTCCGGTGGTGCCATTCTTGGAGACCGGGTCCGCATGGGTGATCTGTCCGGCGATGACGGGGTGTTTATTCGCTCTATGGCAACCAGAGGAGCACTCGGTGGATTAACCCGAGGTTGTATGGAAACCGTCGATATTCTGGACGCCGCTGGATTTGATGTAATTTTGATCGAGACCGTCGGCGTAGGCCAGGATGAAGTTGATATTGCTCGCGCAGCGCTCAGCGTTCTGGTGGTTTCTGCACCGGGTCTGGGGGATGATATCCAGGCTATTAAAGCAGGTGTTCTGGAAATCGCCGACATTCATGTGGTCTCCAAATGCGATCGCAAGGATTCCCATAAAACAGTCTCGGAACTCAAGGGCATGCTGACCATGGGCCTTACCGGACGCAATCGCCCCGGCCAAAAACACAGTTGGAAGCCGGAAGTCATCCCAACCAGCGCCCAAACTGGGCAGGGCATAGAAGAACTGGTTACAATGCTCGATCAGCACCTGAAACACCTCAACACATCCGGTGAACGCGCAACCCGCCAACAGGAAATTGCAGAAATGCGAGTCCTGAAAGCCGCCGAAGACATCGCCAGACAACGTGTCGCTGGCGCACAAGAAACCGCCAAAGACAATGCCTTCAAAGGCGTGAATGAACGAACGATTGATCCGTATAGTGCTGCGTTGGAATTAATGAAGAATTCCTAAGCTGTATCGGAAGAAATAATTTCATGATGAAATGCGAGTAAAGCGATGCTAGCATTTCATCATGAACGAAGCAGTCTCACCTGAAACGCCACAAGGCTCTCCTCAGGGTGCTAACATGAGCAAAGCGTGGCATTGGCAACCTGAGGTGCCGTTGGTTAAAGCGACACCGTTTGACTGGCCACCGTCATCAACAAATATCTGGCGCTGGTTTATGCGATCTTGGGTGCTCAACGCCACGATGCTGACATGGCTTGGACTGGCGATCATATCCTGGGTCTGGCTGTTGCCGGACATGGCGCAAATGGCGACATTCCAAATCGACTGGATTGGCCGTATTTTCGCCATGAATTTTATGTTCCTGAGCATCATCGCTGGGGGATTACACACATATTTCTATATCCTGCGTGCTCAAGATCAACATCAGAAATTCGAGCATCGTGACATGGCGCGTGGCAAAAAAGCGTTTTTGTTCAATGATCAGGTCAAAGACAATATGTTTTTCTCGCTGGCGAGCGGCGTCACCTTCTGGACAGGATATGAAGCCGTCTACTTCTGGGCCTATGCCAACGGGTACGTGCCGGGTGTGACTTTCACTGAAAACCCGCTCTGGTTTATTCTGTTATTTGTGGTGATACCGTGGTGGAGCTCATTCCATTTCTACTGGGTACATCGTTTAATCCACTGGCCACCGCTGTATAAAACCATCCATGCGCTACATCATCGCAACATCAACGTTGGTCCATGGTCTGGCATTTCCATGCACCCATTGGAGCACCTGCTTTATTTTACCAACATTGCCATTCATTTTGTAGTGGCTTCCCATCCTATACATGTTCTGTTTCACATGTATTTTCAAAGTCTGGGGCCGACAACATCCCATTGCGGGTTTGCCAACTTGCTGGTGAAAGATAAAAGCCGCGTCGCACTGGGTGATTTTTTCCACCAGCTCCATCATCGATATTTTGAATGCAATTATGGAACATCCGAGCTGCCCCTGGATAAATTGTTTGGTACATACAGCGATGGCACTCTGCAAAGCATAGATCGAATACGAGACCTAAAGCGACAGAAACATCATTGATCCAATTAGTCTTCCTGCGCTTCAGGATTAAGTGCTGCGGCAACAGGGTTTGCGGCATAAGACACTGGAGCCGCCACACCGGGGCTTTCAGCCCTCGAACGACCGCCAACAAGTCGAATGACTGTCAGCAATACAGATAATCCCTGAATAACGGCCAGCGCAAAGAACAACCCTGCAGGACCAAATGTTGAAATCGATAAGGCGCCAGTAATCGGCCCCAGTACGATTCCTGCATTGAGCACCAAAACAAGTGCACCGCTGGCTGAAACAATCTGTGAGGGCTTGAGATAATCATTGGTGTGGGCCACACACAAAGAATAGATTGGCACGACAAAACCGCCCACGACGGCCACCGCCCAAAACACATCCATGCCTTCAAAGGTCGGCACGCCGTAAACACCTATGGCGAAGCACAAAACAGCCGATATCAAGGATATGGCAAAAATTACCAGCCTGCGGTCCATTCGATCTGATAGTGCCCCAAGAGGGAATTGTGTCACCACGCCACCTGCGGCGAGGGCAGCGATTAGCATGCCGACCTGTCCATTGGGCAGGCCGATAGCCACACCATATATTCCCAGACCGATATAGAGCGCCCCTTGTGCAACACCGTTCAGAAATGATGCGGCAAAGCCAAGCGGGGACATGCGAAGTAGCTCCAACAGCGAAATACGTTCCGGCTCTTCAAAACCTTGACCCGCTTTTGCAGACAATAACATGGGAACTAAAGAGAGCGAGATCAGGATCGAAACCAGCACAAACAACAATGAGCCACTTGAATCTGGAATGTAGAGCAGGGCTTGTCCACCAGCAGAACCACCGGCCTGAATGATAAAGTAAATTGACAGCAACGTGGCACGGGTCTCATTACGGGCCTGACCATTCAGCCAACTTTCAGCCACAACATAGAGTGCCGGGAAGCAGAACCCGGCCAGCATACGCATGGCTCCCCAGCTCCACGGATCAGATGTGACTAGATGGACCAGCGCCGAAATGCTGCACAAGGAAGCCAGCGCCCCAAAGGCGCGTACATGTCCAACTCTGGCAACGATTCCGGGTGCCAGAATACATCCAGCCAGTGCCCCGATTGGATAAGCTGATTGCATCAACCCGATTGCGGTTTCTGAAAACCCGTATTCACTAGCACGCAGAGTCAGTAATGTAACCAGCAAACCATTGCTCAACATCAACAACAACATGCCCAGGAACAGAGGCCATGAGCTGTAAATAGAGCGCCCTAGCATTGCGCTCAGCGTTGTTTCATTGTGTCATGGAGAGATGTCAACGGAGCACCGTTTTCATCGAAATTTGACGCATCCAGCCACGCACTGATCGTACGTTCAATGGCTGGCCATTCTACATCCGTTATAGAAAACCAGGCTGTATCGCGATTACGACCTTTGTACATGGTGGCTTGGCGAAATACGCCTTCAAACGCGAAGCCCAGTCGCTCTGCTGCCCGCTTGGAAGGCCCATTCAGATTATCGCATTTCCATTCATAGCGACGGTATCCAAGTTCACTGAATGCCCGCTTCATCATAAGAAACATTGTTTCCGTGGCAGCAGCAGTGCGCTGAAGCAGGGGAGAGAAATTGATATGGCCGACTTCAATAACCCCGACAGGTGGATCAATTCTCAGATACGTTGCAACACCAACCGCCTTACCCGTGGTTTTATCAATTACTGTATGAAAAAGCGGATCATCATTTAGGCACGTTTTTGTCATCCATACCCGTAAATCCGCTTCGCTTTCAAACGGACCATAAGGCAGGTACGTCCAGTTTCTATCTTCCTTGTCGAGCTTGAAAGCTGCAAACAGATCACTTATATGGCGATCAATATCCATTGGCTCCAGCCGGCAATACTGCCCCTCCATTATCGTACGTGAAGGGCGAGAGACTGGTTGCCAGTCTTCCATTGGATCACCAATGGGCTGACCTAGGTGATTTTGACGTTGATTCATAAGAAAGATATATCCTGAATAGTTTATCTGGCGCTGACTTTTACATAGGAACCCGGGGCATCTTCAAGGACAATAAGTTCACCATCGCCTGGCATTCGGGCATTAACCTTGCTACCAGCATGTTTCTTTACCCATTTTGACCAATCAGTCCACCAGGAGCCTTCATGCTGTTTGGCCTTATCAAGCCAGACATCTGCATCGGCTTCGATCTTGTCATTGGCCCAGTAATGATACTTGTTACTGGCTGGCGGATTAACAACCCCGGCAATATGGCCAGAGGCAGACAACACAAATCGAATATCGCCTTTGTAAAGCCCGGTCGCTGCATAGGTCGCCTTCCACGGTGCAATATGATCTTCATGAGCCGACACCATATAGGCTGGCGTATCAATCAAACGCATATCTATGGGAACACCTGCAAGCTCCAGTCCTTCAGGCTCGGACAGCTTGTTCTCCATATACATCTTTCTGAGATAAAAGCTGTGCATGGCAGCAGGCATGCGCGTTGAATCGCCGTTCCAGTATAACAAATCAAACGGGAAGGGGGCCTTGCCTAAAAGATAGTTATTAATCACGAACGACCAGATCAAATCGCTTGATCGCATCATGTTGAAGGTTGCAGCCATCTCGCTGCCTTCAAGATAGCCACGCTCGTTCATGTTTTTTTCCAGAGCAGTCACCTGCGCTTCATCAATGAACACATTCAAATCTCCGGTGTCTTTAAAATCCACCAAAGTGGTCAGGTAGCTAACGGAGAGAACACGATCTTGCCAATCTTTGCGGGCTTTGTTCTTTGGTGAAGCCATCCAGGCCATGGCAGCGGCAAACAACGTGCCACCCAGACAATAAGCCAATACATTGACTTCACGTTCACCGGTTGCTTTTTCAATGGCGATAAGGGCCTCAAGAGGGCCTTCAAGCATATAATCGGCAAAGTCTTTATGAGCCAGTTCCTTGCCTGGATTAACCCAGGATATTGCAAACACGGTATGGCCCTGATCGACAGCCCACTTGATGAACGAGTTCTTTTCCCGTAAATCGAGAATATAATACTTGTTGATCCACGGTGGCACGATCAAAAGGGGGCGTTTGTTTACTTTTTTTGTGCTCGGATCAAATTGTAAAAGCTCCATCAATTCATTGCGATATACCACTTTACCCGGCGTGGCGGCAACATTAACGCCAATTTCAAAGGCGGCCTCATCGGTCATTGATATTTTGAGCTTGCCGTCGCCGCTCTCAAGATCAGCAAGCAGGTTTTGTAAACCGTGTAGCAGGTTCTCACCATTGGTCTCCAGGGTTTCGCGCATGACCTCCGGATTGCTGACGGCAAAATTGGTTGGCGACATGGCTTCAACATAACTGTGCGTAAAAAATTTAACCTTGCGTGCGGCATCAGGATCCAGCCCCTCAACATCGTCAACAAAACTCTCAAGCCATCGCGAGGTAATCAGATAGGATTGTTTGATATAATCAAAGACATGGTTTTCCGTCCAGGCCGGGTCCTTAAAGCGTCGATCATCCTTGTCCGGCTCAACCCCGGGGGGGGTCGTGTACCCCATCATCTTGCCAGCCGTAGCTTGCCATAAACCAAGATAATCCTGCCACAAAGACATTTGTTGCGTCATTACTTTAGCCGGATCCGATATCACCATTGTGGCCAGATCAAAATACGCGCCGCTCAAATTTATCGGATCCTTTGGAGCTTCGGGTAACGCGCCAGCATGCCTGGATATAAAATCTGAAATCAACTGTTGGGAGCGTCTGGCAATATCATTTATGATATCAAGCTGCTCTAATACATCGTGCTGTGCCTGTTCCTGTGACATTTCTTTTGTCCTTTAAGGCTTGATCTCGATTGCCTGTATGGTATCGCTAGATCAAACTAATCTCAAATTGAATTATTTGAGATTTGATCATTTGATCGGCTTTTAATAAGGTAGAGCAACTTATCCGTCCACACTTGAGGTCGGGTTGCTCTAGCGCGGCAATAAGAAACACATTAGTAGCAAGAACAAAATATACGGGATTTTCTCATCGCACAATACAATCGCTCCGCAATTGGCAGAGGTATCATATTTTTTTCCGGGAAGTTTTTATTCCGTTAACCATTTTCCATTAAAAATTCTCACTAACTAATTTTTGCCTGAAGCATAAGTTGCATGTTCATTTGTAAATTTGTCTGATAAATTATATACATACCTATCAGGGCGCTATTGAGGGAACGGAGTTACCATGATCAAGAACCGGGATCAGAATGAACAGCTTGCGAGCTGTCACAGTTTATTGTCTGAAACTCCACAAACCAATGGGAAGAGGAAAACAATGAAACTGGGACAAAAATTGGGCGCTTCTGTATTTGTCCTTGGTTTGCTTGGTGCTTGCTCATCTGTACCAGATGCTGTTAACCCGGTTGAATGGTATCGCAGCACCGTTGATATGGTCACAAGTGATGATGACACGGAAGCTGACGAAACACAGACGGCAGACGCTGAAAGTGTTCCAGGCGAAGATACTGCCTTTCCCGATATTAACAGCGTTCCGGATAAGCCAGGCGTACTTTCCGCTGATGAATCTGGACAAGGGCTCATTGCGGACCCGAATAAACCTGAATATGCTTCAAGCATTGCTCGTCAGACCGAAGACGGCATCAGTGACCCACAACCTTCAACACAAGCCGACTTGCAACCCGCACCACCAGCACAGCCTGTTGCTCCGGTAATCGCTGCAGAGACCACCATTCCACAGTCGACTACGCCACCAGCTGAACCAGACATTATGGCACAACTTTCTGAAGAGCCTGAGCCTGCAACGACAGTTGCCTCAAATCCTTTGGTTATTCAGGAAGGTCTCATGCCTTCCGGGGAAACGTATGATGAATACCGTGCCCGTCTGATGTCCGGTCTTGAGCAATCTGGTACATCTGCATTCCCGGCATTCACACCGACTGCAAGTACTGGCGCAATGCCCATTCCTGCAGCAAATATTGACATGTACGGTGATACGGTAAT